>DASRAT010000545.1:0-3407 GCA_035638015.1 Gemmataceae bacterium
CGGAATACCAGGGCTATCCCCTGATCGGCGTGCCGCCCAACGAATCTGTCTATCCTTTGATGAAAGCCATCTATGGCGGCCCTTGCGGGGAAGACATCAAGGACACCAAGATCAAGGCTTACGGCTGGGTCACCGCCGCCGGCAACTGGAGCACGGCTCGCAACTCCAATTCGCCGACTTCTTACTGGCTCGATCCCAATCGTTTCGTGATGGACCAGGCCGTTGTTCGTCTGGAGCGCGAACTCGATTCGGTGCAAACCGACCACATCGACTGGGGCTTCCGGTCCAGCTTCCTCTATGGCATCGACTACCGCTACATGACGGCCGGCGGCTGGTTCAGCGATCAGCTTTTGAAAAACAACCGCTTTTACGGCTTTGACACTACCGAGCAATACCTGGATGTCTACATCCCGTGGATCACCCAGGGCATGATCGTCCGCGTCGGCCGCTGGATCGCCTGCCCGGACATTGAAACCCAGTTCGCGCCGGACAATTACATGGGCAGCCACTCGATCCTGTTTACCGTGGACACGTACACGCAAACCGGCGTGATGCTGACGTTTCTGCTCAACAAGCAATGGATGGTGCAAGGGGCGATCCACGCCGGCACCGACATGGCGCCGTGGTATGCCGGCGCCACGCCCACCGGCTTTTTCGGTATGCGCTGGACGGCAGAGGACAACAACGACTCCGTTTACACCTGCCTCAACAACATCAACAACGCCGAATTCCAGCATTTCACTTTCGACGGCCAACCCTTTGGCCACGACAACTATAACTATGTCGTGTCCACCTGGGAGCACCGCTTCAGCGAAAAAGTCCACACCAAAACGCAAGCCTATTTCATGTGGCAGCGCGACGCCGAGGTGGGCGGCACGCCGAGCCTGGGCACGCCGCAATCGTTCGGCGGCGGTGGCGGCGACGGGCCGCTCTTGCCCGGCACATCGCTGGCCTATGGCGTGCTGAACTTCACCGCGTTCGCGATTTCGGACATGGACTTCATCACGCTACGCAATGAGTGGTATCGCGACGAGCGCGGCATGCGCACCGGCTTTCGGGATGTCTATTCCACCCACGCCCTTGGCTTGACGCACAACTTCAATGCCGTGCTGCAAGTCCGGCCGGAGATCGGTTGGTACCACGCTTACAACCAGCCGGCGTTTGACCTGGGGACCAAGAAGAACTTGGTCGAATATGGGTTTGATGTGACGTGGCGGTTTTAATCAGCAAGCCGGTCAGCGCCGAATCATGGCGCGAAGCTCATCGATGGTGCTGGCTTTGTGAACCATGCGCGTCAATTCCAATAATTGTTCCTCGTTCTTAAGGTCACGAATTTCTTTCATGAACTTCTTCCCCGCAGTGCTAAACTTCGCTTCCAGCGCAACCGCGAGTCCGTCATAGATGCCCTTTTGACGGCCCTCTTGAAGCCCTTCCTGCTTCGCCAATCGTTCCACACTCGTGACATACGGCATTTTCAGCTCCTCCTCAAAACGGTCGATTTCTTCCCGGAAACCTTGTTCCCATTCGTCCGGCAGCGTCATTATCCAGTCGATCAAGCGGAATAGTTGCTGGATCTCGCGCTTTTCTAGTCCGCGATCGTAAAGCCCTTTGACCAACCTGATTTTCCAGGTTTGGCGCTCAGCCGGCAAGTGCTTCGTCTCGATGGCCTTGAGTTGGGCCAGCACCAAGGCCGCGAATGGATTGCGGTCTTTTTCGAGCGTATCCTCTCGACCCCTGTAGTCGATGATCTTCACCACCGGAAACCGGATGCCGAGTTCAAAGCCCCACATATTATAGCCGAAGTAATCTGGTTTCCATTTGGGATTGTCGTCGCACAGCACGGCCACACTCACGCAACGCCTCTGATAGCGGTCGAAGATCCGGGAACAGTAGGTGAACATTCGCCTGGCAAAGTTCTTTTCCCACTGACCCTGAATCTCAATGTGAATGAGGAGCCAGGCCTCTTTGCCGGTTTTGAGCCAGACTTTGAACAACTTGTCCGCCAAGCGCCGTCCAGCACGGGCGTTGCGAACGATTTGTTGGAATTCCTTGTCCAGGCTGACATAACCTTTCGACCAATCGATGCCGTCATGAATGGCCGGGAAAAAGAAGGCCAGGAATTGGCGCAGGAAAAGGTCAAGGGCCTCTTTCCAGGGGCTGTCCCAATCATCGGTCGGGCGCGATGGCATGATGGAAAGGGAAGAAAGTCTCGCGCGGAAGTTCGCAAGTTTAGCCGCGACGCAAAGCGGAGCGTGTGAGTCGATCCACGCTCCGCTCCGCGTCGCCGCTAAACGGGTCAAAATTCGCTTGCCGGCGCTGCCGTAGTCAGCACGACTTCTTTTTTGTATCCGCCGGTGGCTTTGAAATAGAGGATCAGCAACAAGTACAAAACCGCCATGATTGCCGGAACAGCCGCGGTAAATTGCAAAGCCATTCTTCCTCCAAACAAGCCCGCTTCCTCCACCGGCTTCTTGTCCTCCGTTTTGTGCGGCTCGCCTTGCCCTGTCCACCATTTGGCAAGACTGGCGTTTTTCAAAGCCGCGTCCATTTCCTTTTCGGTGGCCGCCACATTGCCTTCAAGGTCCTTTTGCTTTTCCTTGGTGATCTTGGGCTCGGCCAAGTCCTTCTTATCCCCATCCACCTTGGAAGCGAGTTCAAGCAAGTTTGTTTTGCTGCCATCAAGCCCGCGTACCTTGAACACCACCAGGAAGGAGTTTTCTTCATCGGATTTGTAGCGATCATACGTCTGAACGTGTGTTTTCTTCAGTTCCTCGGAGGCGTAGAAATCTTGCTTAAAGCCAATGCCCGGTCCGCCGAGCAATCCGGCCGACAGCATGCCAACACCGCCCACGGCCCCAATGGTGATGGCCCCGCCTTTCGGAAACCGCTCCGATGCAACAGCTAACATTGTCGGCCACAAGAATGTCTTGCCCAGCGCATACACTGTGGCCGCCAACACGCAAAGGAACGCGCCCTCAGCATGGCCCAACAATGTCAACCCAATGGCACCCAACACGCCACTCGCGCACAGCAAACCCAACGGCGACAATTTGTGTTCGATCGGTCCACCGAAAAATCGCAAGATGAACATGAGGCCGGACGTGTAGATGAACAACAGCATGCCGTAGTTGGCATTGTTCAAAATACTCCCCGTGATTTTGCTGATCCAACTGTCGGTGCCCAATTCGACATAGCCAACCATCGCTTGTATCAGGAGCAACATCAGGAACAAAGGCGAAGCGACTTGCAGAAGCATTGTTCCAAAACCGACGCCCGCTTGCCCAGCCTCGGATTTAGGAAACGACTGGCCCAGAATCAACAAGCCATACAAAGCCACGGGAATCAGAAACATCGACATTTGCACCAGCCAATGCACCTTGCCAAGCGGCACCCATTCGCCGATGCCG
>DASRAT010000546.1:0-6884 GCA_035638015.1 Gemmataceae bacterium
GCTTACTTCCCCACGACGCACCCGCAGTTGTACAGTGACTTCTCCATTCGCATTGATTGCAGGCTTCTCGGTCGGACCAAAACGGAGGATCGACACAAAGTCGCCGCTTCGCGCGTCGGTGTGCGTGGCGGTTGGAGCGTCATGCCATTCGGCCTCTTCACTGAGCCACCGCAGCCTCACTTCGGCGTCTCGGACCGGCTCCGGCGTGCGTGGCGGCAGCACCTGCGATTCGATAACCGTTCCACGCAGGCCCGTAACGCCGGTTGCGAACGGATAGTCGATGCGCGGCGGTAGCTCGACGGTCGTGAGCGGCCTTTGCACTTGCTGGGCCGTCAACTCGACATGCTCGTAAGGCCGCGACCCGGGGTCGATGGAGATTCTTCGCAGTCGCTCGAAGTCTTCCTCGAACCACACGAATAACCCACTTGTGTTCACCACGGGGGCGCCCCGCAGCCCGACGGCCGCGACGCTTATGCCTTGACTGACGCGCTCCAGCGTCACCGCGTCCACCAGCTCAACCGCAAACAGCACGCGACGACGGTACGCCAGCTCCATGCGAAGTTGCAGCGGAGAGAGGATCATGTGCGCACCTCCGTGGCTTTGCTCCCCGCGACCAGCGCACTGTCAACGACCGGCGCCGCGCTCGGCTCCGGCTGCAGTGGATCGATCCAGACAGGCGATGCGAGGTAGGCGACCGAGGTGCGATAATTCGCAGTCGGGAACAGCGCCCAGATGCGGCTCGCTTCCTCCGTAGTCAGCGGCTCGAAGGATACGTGCACCGTTTCGTGATTCAGCATGGGTCCAGTCAGCTCCGGGCTGTTCTGCAACGTCTGCATAGCCAGCCCGATCGCTTGCAACAGCGTTTCCTCGCCGGCGCCTGGTGTGGTTCCCACGGTCACCAAGAAATAGAGATCTAATGGAAGCGAATTCTGATACATGTTCACCTTCGAGGCATCGTCGGACGGCACCCGACGCTCGCGATTACGCAGATTCGCGTTGGGCATAATGCGGTACAGAAAGAGAATCAGGTGCGCGCCGGATGAGTCCGCGTCGTCCAGCGGACCAACGAAGACGGAAGGGCTCGGATACGTGGGCTTCAGTGCCGCATGCAAGCGGTCTTGCAGAGCCTTAGTCACATTGAAAATGGCGTCAGCCTTCATGCGGCCCTCCTGCCATTCAAGTCAATTTCTGCCGGGGGTAGGCCGAGCTTCGCAAATTCGGCACGTGCGGCAACCGCAATGTGCGCCAGGTCGATCCGCACATCCGCCGCGGCGGCGAGGAATGCGGCGCGCAGCGTGATCTGCCGGATATGTCCCCCCGTCAAATCGATCTTGCGTGCAAGTTGACGAAATGCCGCATCGTCGAGAGCGTGCGATTCTTCCGGCAAGCAAAAACGCCAAATCTGTTCGCGTGCGGTCGCGTCCGGGCGCGGAAAATCCACAATAAACCTTAGACGCCGTAAGAACGCAGGGTCGAGGTTCTGCCTCATGTTGCTGGTGAGAATGGCGAGCCCCTCATAGGCTTCCATCCGTTGCAAGACGTAGGCAACCTCGATATTGGCATAACGGTCGTGCGCGTCTTTCACCTCGCTCCGCCTGCCGAGCAGCGCGTCAGCTTCGTCGATCAGAATCGCGGAACCCGACTTCTGGGCGTCGTTGAACACGCGATCGATATTCTTTTCGGTGTCGCCTATGTACTTGCTCACAACTCGTGAGAGATCGACCCGCAGCAGTTGGACGCCGAGCGCGTGGGCGATGCCCATGGCCGCCATCGTCTTGCCCGTTCCACTGGGGCCGAAGAATAGAGCGCTCACACCCCGTCCGTACGGAAGCTGCTCCCGGAATCGCCACCCATCGAGGACTTTGGGCGCGAGACGGACGTGGTCGATGATTTCCAACAACTGGCGCTTCCGATCGTCCAGCAGGACGATATCTTCCACACGAAAGACAGGTTCGATTCGTTCCGCGAGCTGCGACAGACCTTCGACCGCCAGTTCTCGGCATGCTTCCGTGAATCGTCGGACCCGCGAGTCGTCAAACCGATCGTCCGTCGGGCGACTCACAGCCAAGCGCATGGCCTGTTCCAGCGCATCAATGGACAATGGATAGCGCCGCGAAATACCCTCTGCTGACTCAGCCGTGAGGAAAGCGTCGGCGCCATCGGCAGCGGCACACACCGCTGCGCTGCGTCCAGCAGAGGAAATTGGAGCTTCATTAATGTTCTCGAAAGGAGCGGATCTCAATTGACGGACAATCTTGGTGCGATCACGACCCAGGATGATCCCCCGGCAGCCGATCCGATCCAAGACCGCCAGCAAGAACGCGATTCGCTCGCCGACTTCGTCGGCACCCGCGCAGCTCGTAACGTCGAATACCAGCGGATTGCCCGTCAAGCGCGCTATACGCCCGAGCCGTACGGCGCAATCCTCAAGATCAGCTGCGTCATGGCCCTCCAACCGGGACGGCTCCACCCGAATTGGAGTGACCTTACCATCGACCGCGCCGAGTTCGAGGATGGCTCGCCAATCGGCCGGATCGTCGCAGACAAGAACCAGCCATCGCGCTCCTTCCAAGCTCCGAAATCTCTCCCATGCCTTAGCGCCCGTCTCACAATCCTCGCTTCGCGTAAGAATGCCCGCCCCTAGCCAGGGGCTGAGCCGCAGCGCGCGACGAACTCGCACATCGCGCGCTAACGCGTCCGAATCCCCCAGGATCCATTGAGCGAGATGTGGATCGAGTCGCAACGGTTCGTCGGCCCAGAACACGCGGTTTTCAAAGGCGAGCCAGCGCACCAAGGTGTTTCGCGCAAGCCTCGTGCATACATTTGGTGCAACGCCAAGGAGACTGCAATACAGCCCAAAGGTGCCGGTACGGCGACTCATATCGTCCAACAGGAATCCGATGCAGCGCTGAAAACGATTGTCCAGCTCCGGAGCCAGCGAAAGCAGCAGTAGTTTGAATTCCAGGAATGTCAGCTGAAACACACCGGCGATTACAGCAAGCGGCTCATTTGTGCGTGCGGCTTCTCGCAGCGTCTGCTTGAGAGCTGCATCCCTAACAGAATCGGCGAAGTAAGTCGCCGATTCCGAATCGAGCGATTGTAATAGTGTCGCACGCGTCAATGAGAATCCGTGCAACTCGCAGTTGTCGTCACCGATTCGCTGCACAGCGTCGCGCAGCACCGCTTTGATCCAATCGAATGCGGCTTGAAGCAGCCGATTGTGCGCTGCCAATTCCGCAGCGCTGACCGCGTTCGACGGCCTGTCCGTTTCAAGCTGAACGCGCGCGGTTCGCTCTCTGGCCTGGATGCCTATCCGTCCGGCCAGGTCTCGCAAGGTGTCTAACAGTGCCTCAAGCCGTGGGTCCCGCAGACCGATGTGCACGATGTCGCCAATGACGTCCACTTGTAAAACCACAAGGTCAGGGCACTGCGCGAGGAAGTGCTGCGCCAACTTGCTTGTCTCCACAGGACGGCCTACAAGGACCAGCGCACGGCGACCCGAACTGGGGCCTGCGTTGAGAGCGTCTTCGATCTCCGACGTTGGTAGGACTCGGTCAGCAAGGAGCTGCATGTCGGCGCGTTCCGCCACCGACGCTGCGATGACTTCCGCCTTTATGTCGGGCGACGTAGCCGCCACAAGAATGCTAATTGTTGACACAATCTTGGGTCCTCACCTAATTGCTGCTCTTTCAACCACGACATTGTTGCGAGGGCTCCCACATCTGCCTATGCTCCGTACAGGATGAAAACCGATCTAGATTCTCGGCCGATCGCGACCGGGCGCACAGGGAGCGAGCCGTTCCATCCAAAGGGTTAATGTTTCTAGATCAAAGGATTGACTGGGCGTGATTCGGATCTTGCTTGCGGCATCTTTTGACAGCATGGATGATGTTGTCAGATTCACCATCATCCGCGGAAGCGGATGCCCATGAGTGCGTCTTCGGTGGTTTGGCCTTGGATTGTGAGCCGGTGGATCCGAGGCTGTGAATTTGGCGTGAAGCGGCCTTTCAAGTAAGGCCAATGCCTCTCCGTCTTACACCCCATTGCAAGGTGTAGGCTCTAGCTCGGACTTGAGAGTGTCATGGTTGCCTAACCAGGCTGAATTGCGAAATCAGGCGGACAACGCCAGCTAATCATTCTCCAACTCATCCATGATCGAAGCCATGGTGGTTTCAAGTGCATTGGCCAACTGTTGAACTACGCCTATAGACGGCATGCGTTGGCCGCGCTCCAGCAAACTGATGTACGTTCGATGCAACCTTGCCCGGTCGGCGAGCGCTTCTTGCGAAAGGCTTGCAGCCTGGCGCCGGCGGCGGATGACACGACCAAACTTGCGTTGAAGTGTTTCCACGATGGAGCAGTGAACCCCACCGCAGCCTTTTGTACCACAGACAGTTGTCTGTTAGACATCTGTCTGCTAAAGTGCCCTTGCGTCAATTGTTGCCATTCAAAGCTTGGAGGCACCGAATTGGAAGCTGGCGTGATCCAGGCTGCTTTGCATATTTGGTCCACAGGCTTGGCAGCCGCGATTTCTAGGGCGAAACGCAGGACTTTATTAATCGCAATCTGCGCAGAGTCAGTGCCATGAATTCCGTCAATATTTGCTGTCCGGGCTGCACCAAGCTATTTTCCATGTCGACGAATGGAGAATTGACGCTCGGTCCCTGGTTTTGTCCAGACTGTGGCCGCCACGTTCAGTGGTTCCTGTATCGGAGCGGACAAACAGTGGGGCCGTTCCCGTGGGAGGACATAGAACGCATGGCCGGCGCTGGCCAATTCTTGGAAACGGACGAAGCCTTTCCTGAAGGTGCCCAACATGATTGGTCAATTGCCGTTGCCTCACCCAAACCGGCGCAATCACATACCTCGCCTCCGTCAAATGCAGTATCAAACACCAGCAATTTGGCAAAGTATTGGTTGCATTCGCAGGGAACGGCGATTGGACCTTACGCCAAAGAACACCTTTGCAAATGGCTGGCTGGCAAGACCAAATTGTTCAACGGTGAAGTGGTTAGCCCGCAGACTTTGTGTTGCATTGACGGTGGCAAACAGTGGCTGCCGCTGGGCCAAATGCAAGAATTCCAGCAAACGCTTGGCGGAGTGCAAGCTCCCTCTGTGCGCTCTGCCGCCGCAGGGGAGCACAACGGAAACGCTGTCTGGAACCCGGCTACGATTGCCTGGCTGGGCATCCCTTTTTCACCCCTTTGGGCTGGCTGGATGGCCTCTGTGAATGGCAGTCGCTTGAACATGCCTGTTTCACCCTTTCGGCCGATCTTGGTCGGAGGCGGTTCGCTGTTGGTCGCTGTCTTGCTGAACCTTATGTGGTTTCAGTCCTACGTTGCGGGTCTTGTATGCTATGCCGTGGCCATTATCCCCCTCTGGTGGTCCGACCTTCGAGTCCAGTCAGAGTGGTACAAGGCTCGTGTCAATCTGGGAGGCATGTCAGGCCGTTGGCCGGTGCCGTGCCTTGTTGGCGGGTGCGCGGCTCCCTTACTTCTCTGGCTGCTGGTGATTTGGCCCTTATTGCCTACTCCGCCTCGCGAGGTGTGCCACCGGCTAATTCAGTTCCCGCCAGAACACGAAATGCAGCGCTATACCACCAATAATCTTTTGGAAGCCGTTTCCACAATGGCCAAGCTCAAAGCCAGCGGCCAGGCGCAAAACCTGCTGTTCGAATTGACTGACGAGTCACCAATGCCGTTTGCCAACGATGGCTATCTGGTTGGCTGTCGTGTCATTGTGAAAAATGCCAAAATTCCTTCGAGATTTGCAGCGTTGTTTTATCTTGTAAAAATGGAAGGGAAGTGGAAAGTCGAAGACGTGTACTTGGTGGCCATGGGGGACAAGGAATTTCCTGACTGGGTCGCACTATCAAAGGACCACAAGCAGCTCCTAACCTTGGTGCCGGCAATGGCGCAGCCAATGCCGGGATTGCCACAATATGGCGCTTGGTCGGGAAACCCGAGCATGCCCACCGATGCAGTCTGGGACCATACTGCCGACTCGGTCAAGAGGCTCTTGGAAGATTCACCTGGCCATTCGGTCACCCACGTAAAGATTGCACCCAAACCACCGCTCCCCAAGTTAAAGCTGCCACCCATTCCGCGCATCAAACTCAAATAGGCGGTCCTTGAATGAACTGCTAATCGACGTGCGTTGCTGATCGGCGCGCGTAGTGATTAGTGCCAATAGCTAAAAGAAAGATCAAGGTCCGGCCAGGGTCTGCCCCGACCGGACCGGCGATTTTGTCGACGTCGGATTGTTGTGCTGCCCGAATCACCTTCGTGTGACAACAACCGGGTTGGAGCAAGCCATGCAGCGCAAGCGTTTCAACACGCTCGCGATGCGCTTGACAGTCCAGCGGCTCCCTATAAAGACGCCGAAAACCAAGGCTGCCACCGGTTTACCTACCACCCAATTGACCACCGCTTCAACACGCGCATATTCTTTGGACATGCTTTTGCCTCCTTTGGACAAAGGGTAAACTCCTTCTCCACACACCGCGTCAACGCCGTTTTTGAGGCTTCGGACGAATGTCGCCGGAAAGTAGCCCCACAATCACGGCAATGGCCAGGGTGATCCAAAAGACTAGCCACGAGCCCGACAGAATCCCGATCGCGCCGGCCACTACGACGTAAATGCTCAGCATGATGTAGTTCAGTTTGTGTCGTGCTCCCATGTTGCCTCCTCTCGTCTTGATGTCAGGCCCCGCCAACCAGAAATCTGCCCGGTCAGCGGGCCTTGACATAACCCTTTTTCAATTTCTCGTCGATTTTCTTGGCCGCGTGTTTGCGGGCCGCGGCAGGATCGGCAAAGTTCTTGGTTTCCCTTTGGCCCGTGGTGCCGATCCGCCCGAAATGCACGATGACCTCCTTGCCGCGAAT
>DASRAT010000547.1:0-3613 GCA_035638015.1 Gemmataceae bacterium
TTGGGCTTCTGCCTCTTGTTCCGGGGTCAAATTGATTTCGGCCATGGGTGCCTCTGCGCTGAAAGTCTGGGTGAATTTCCACTGCCTCTGGCAACTTTCTCCAGCGTACCCAAAATCCACCTACTTTTCAGCTGCTCACCCCGACCTACGAAGAATGCCACTTTCTTGTTGAATTCTCCCCTTGCCGCTGCTAAGAACATTCTTTGCCACGCCATGAGTCGTGCTGGTTCTCCCCGCCGCGCTTTCCACGGAAAAGCCGAGAAGGACAACATACCGGCCAGCAGGTCATGGCCAGAATATTCAACAGGAGTCACCATGAAGAAGGTCTACGTCATGCTCGTCGCTCTTACTGCGACAGCCGCTGCCGCCATCGGAGTAAGCCCGGCGGTCGCTCAGCAAAAGCGCGCCAGCCCTCACGAAACCATCTACACCAAGGTTGGCAAGTCGCTGGTGCAGGTCACCTACGGTCGGCCCTATTCCAAGGACCGCGAGATCTGGGGCAAGCTGGTGCCCTATGGCAAGGCCTGGCGCGCCGGCGCCGATGAAGCGACCACGATGATCACGCAGGCCGACATTAACGTCGGTGGCGCCAATGTTCCCGCCGGCGCTTACACGCTGTACATGGTCCCGAATGCGGATGGCACCGCCAAGCTTGCCATCAGCAAGGCCATTGGCGCCTGGGGCATTCCAGTCAACGAAAAGGCCGACCTGGCCCGCGTGGACATGAAAAAAGGCAAAGCCGCGAATAAAGTCGATCAGTTCACCATGACCTTTGAAAAAGGCCCGGTGCTGAAATTCGCGTGGGCCGAAGCCGAATATACCGTCGAGCTGTCGCCGAAGAAGTAATCTGTTTGCCAACTCGGCGCGCCCCGATCATCATGCGGGGCGTGCCGTTTTTGAATTTTTGCCAGGTGAGCGAAGTCCACATTTCTGTCCGGCTCGGTGGGTTGCACCCACCCCTCTTGGGAGCATCCGCCATGCAAGCTCCGTTTCGACTCACGCCTTGGTTCCTATCACTTGCCGTTTTGGGCGCTTGCCTGATGGCTACTTATGAAGTCAACGGCCAGCCATCCGACGTTGCTTCCGCGGCTGCGATCTTGCAAGAGCTGCGCAGCTTCAAGGAGCTGGGCACCGTGCTGCACGTCGCGGCCCATCCCGATGATGAAAATACTACGCTAATCACCTATCTCGCCCGCGGCCGCGGCAGCCGCACTGCTTACCTGTCGATGACACGCGGTGACGGCGGCCAAAATGTGATCGGCCCTGAGTTCGGCGAAGAGCTCGGAGTCATCCGCACCCAGGAACTGCTTGCCGCCCGGCGACTCGACGGCGGCCAACAGTTCTTCACGCGGGCCAAAGATTTCGGTTTTTCGAAAGATGTGAATGAAACGCTGAAAAACTGGGACCGCAGGCAAGTCGTTGAGGACATTGTTCGCGTTTATCGCTTCTTTCGGCCCGATGTTGTTGTCACGCGCTTCACTCCCAAGACAGGCGGGCACGGGCATCACACCGCTTCCGCGGTATTGGCGTTGGAAGCTTTCGGCCTCAGCGGCGATGCCAAGCAATTTCCCGACCAGCTCAAGGATTTGACCGTCTGGCAACCCAAACGCATCGTCTCCAACGGTGGTGGCCAACTTTCGCTCAACGTCGGCGGCACCGATCCGGTGCTTGGCAAATCGTTCGGGGATATCGCTGGACGCAGTCGCGGGCAACACAAGAGCCAGGGCTTTGGCGTTGGCGGCGGCAAGGGGGGTGGAGCGAAATCGGAGACGTTCAGCCTGATGCGCGGCGATCCGGCGAAGAGCGACATTTTTGAAGGCGTGGACACAACCTGGGGCCGCTATGGCCAGCCTGAAGTCGTCAAGTTGATCGACAAAGCCATTGCCACGTTTAACCCCAAAGACACTGCTGCCAGCCTTTCCATTCTATTGGACATTCGCAAACGAATTGCTGCATTGCCGGCCGATCCGTTGGTCACCGCCAAGCGCCAGCAATTGGATCGCATCATCGTGGACTGTCTGGGCATTAGCGTTTTAACGACACTGCCTCAGGCTGAAGTAGTGGCGGGGGAATTGCTGTCCATGACGCATGCTGTTGCCCAGCGCCACGGTACTGGCGTACGCTGGATCGGCGTGCGTTATCCAACCTTGAAAAAAGAAATGAACCGTCCCATTGAATTGGCCGCTCGGCCTGAGGCGATTGCAACGGTTGACAAGCAACAATTGCCTGCGTCAACGCCACTCAGCCAACCCTACTGGCTGCGTCAAGAAGGTCCCCCCGGAATGTTTCGCGTGGACGAAGCGTCGCTGATCGGGCAAGCCGAAAATCCCCCGCCGTTCCCGGTCGAGTATATCTTTGAAGTGGGCGGTCAGACGATTGTGATTCCTGACGAGCCGGTACAACTTACGAAGGATCCCAAGAGGGGCAATATTCGCCGCCGCATGGAAGTGATCGCGCCGGTGTCGCTTAACTATTCGTTCGGCGTCAATGTCTTCGCCCCCGGATCGACGAGGCAAGTGGACCTCGAAGTCAAGGCGTTCCGAGACAACACCCAGGGCATACTGGAACTGGACGCTCCCGCCGGTTGGCAGGTTGAACCGAAGTCACTGGGCTTCAATTTGGCCAAAACGGGTGACGCCGCCCGCGCGTCATTCAAGGTGACCAGCCCGCCCAAGGCCGCAGCGACGGCAATCATCGTCCGCGCCACGGTTGGTGGCAAAACCTATTCCACACGCCGGGTCGAGATTAACTACGACCACATTCCGCCGATTTTGCTGCAACCGACCGCTCGCCTCAAAGCCGTGAGTTTCGACGTTGCCATCCGCGGCAAGCACGTCGGCTATATCCCCGGCGCCGGCGACAGCGTTGCGGAATGCCTGGAGCAGATGGGTTATAAAGTTACCAAATTAAACGGCATCGACATCACGCCTCGGCAACTTGCCGGCATCGACGCGGTCGTCATTGGCGTGCGCGCCTTCAATGTCCGCAACGATTTGAAGGACAAGATGCCGGCATTGTTCGATTTTGTCGAAAAAGGTGGCAACCTCATCGTCCAGTACAACAAGCCCGGTGCTCTGCCCGGCGGCAAGCTCGGACCTCTCAGCGTCAACATTGCCAACGAACGTGTAACGGACGAGAATTCGCCGATCAAGTTCCTCGCGCCGGACCATCCGTCGTTAAACAAACCCAACAAGATTACCATGGCCGATTTCGACGGCTGGGTGCAAGAACGCGGCCTGTATTTCCCCAATTCGTGGGATAAGGCGTTCACGCCTATCCTTGGCATGAACGATCCGGGGGCGGCCCAAATGAACGGCAGCTTGCTGGTGGCGAAACACGGCAAGGGCCATGTTGTTTACACGGGGCTGGCGTGGTTCCGGCAACTGCCCGACGGCGTGCCGGGGGCGTATCGGATTTTTGCGAATTTGGTTTCGTTAGGAAAAGAATAACCTCGATGCCGCTTGCGGATTAGCACAGAGCGCTAAGCCGCAAGTGGCAATTCCCACCTCGAAAAAGTGAATACCACCAACTCCCCAACGTCCGAAGATGAGAAGACCGGCCTGCCGATCTTGCGCAGTTGGCCAGCGGTCTACTTTTTTGTGCTCACCGTTTT
>DASRAT010000548.1:0-4456 GCA_035638015.1 Gemmataceae bacterium
CCACATCGACGAGATCGGATTTGTTGAGACAAACGATTGGGGCGATGCCCCCCTGAGCGGCGCTGGCCAGGTAGCGATCAATGAGATGCGGCTTCAACTCCGGCTCCAGCAGCGACACCACGATGACGACTTGGTCGACGTTGGCGACAATCACATGTTCCCGCCCGCGCGAGGAGCGCGTGAGGATGCCATGCCGCGGCTCGACGCGTTCGATCATGCCCTCGTCGCCGGACATCCGAATCCAGACGCGGTCGCCGGTGGCGACAATGCTGCGTTCCTCGGTAGCCAACGTTTTGAGAAGACGCCGCACGGCACAGCGAATCAGCCGGCCGTCGTCGGTTTGCACATAACTGTGTAGACCGTGGACGCGCAACACTCTGCCCGGCAAGCAGGCGTTGCTGGCCGTCGCCGGCATATCCGACGTTTGCAGATCACCGGCGCCGGCGTCTTTTTCTTGAATAATGGTGCGTTTGCGTGACAGATCGCCCTTGGCCCGGACGCGCTCGTTATTGATCGTGGCATCCTCGGCGTAGCCGTGCTCTTGAAAGCCGCGTGTCCAACCCTGCTGCCGTGGCGGCTTGGAGCGGTTCTTGCGGAGATCGACGCGGGTTTTCTTTTTTTTGGCCATGTCGGTTCAGCACGGTTGAAACGGAGTCGGTCGGATATTGTAACACATCGCTGCACTTGCTCATGCCGTTTTCCGTTGGCGTCTCATCATCGCAATCGGTAATCTGCACGTGTTGGCAATAAACGTCCATCCATGCAGCGGAGTAAATCATGGCAGCGAATACAAGTCGCCGTTTGGCCTTGTTGGCCTTTTTCGTTGTGACCACCTTTGTCGCACCGTCCTCGCTCGCCCAGCAAGCCGGCGACACGGCCGCCAAGGCCAAGGCGCTCGATCAGCAGATCATTGCCGAGTCGAAGAAAGACTCCAGCCTGATTCCCAACCTTACCTATCTCAGCGACATCATCGGTCCCCGGTTGACAGGCTCCGCGGCCCTGCGGCGGGCGAACGATTGGACCGCTGACAAATTGAAAAGCTACGGCCTTACAAATGTCCACCTGGAATCATGGCTGATGCCCGAAGGCTGGGAACGCGGCACCGCCACCGGACGCATCCTCGAACCGGACAACGGCCGCAAGCTCTCCATTGCCGCTCTGGGTTGGACGCCTGGCACCAAGGGCAAGGTCGAAGGCGAAGTCATCATCGTCAACGCCGCCACGTTGGCCGAGCTTGACGCCTATCGCGGCAAGCTTAAAGGCAAGATCATCCTGAGCGGCCCGCCAACGGAGCTTGTGCCGATCGCCGACATCGAAAAGCCCGGCGGCTCCGCTACCACGCCCAAAACCAAAAAAGACAAAGGCCCGGCCAATTTCGAGGAAGCCATGGCCCTGCGCAAGCAGCAAGACGTGATCTATCAGCAAGAAGGCGTACTTGCTGTTCTCCAGGATGCCGGCAAGCATCTCGGCCTGCTCTACACCGGCGGCGGCTGGACCGGCAACGACCGCCCCAGCGCCGTCAAAAAACTGCCGGCGCTGTCCGTGGCCCACGAACATTACGCCCTGCTCTATCGCTTGGCATCCCGCCCGGAGCCGGCGAAGACCCGCATCGAGCTTGAAGTAAACACCAAATACATCCCCGGCCCGATCAAAGTCTTTAACACCGTCGGCGAAATCAAGGGCACGGAGAAACCCGATGAATTCGTGGTCGTGGGCGCCCATCTCGATTCGTGGGACCTGGGCCAGGGCACGCTCGACAACGGCTGCGGCACCTGCGTGGTCCTGGAAGCGGCCCGCATTCTGGCCAAGCTGCCGCCTCCCAAACGCACTATTCGCTTTGTCCTGTTCACCGGTGAAGAGCAAGGCCTGCATGGCTCACGTCATTATGTCGATCAGCACAAGGACGAATTGGACAAGATGTCAGCCGCGTTGGTTCACGACACCGGCACCGGCAAAGTCCTGGGTCTGGGATGGATGAGCAACCGCGATGCCCTGGCGCCGATTCTCGAAACCGAATTGGCGTGCCTCAAGGATCTTGGTGTCAAAGAACTGTGCGGCAAAGGCTTTGGCGGCAGCGATCACGTTTCATTCGACCGCGGCGGCGTTGCCGGTTGTGCGTTCAATCAAGAAATCGCCGGCTATCGCTTTGGCCATCACTCGCAAGCGGACACGCTGGAAATGGCCCGCGAAGAAGACTTGCGTCAAGGCGCCCAGGTGATGGCGACGGCGGCACTGCGGATCGCCAACATGGAGAAGTTGCTGCCAAGATCCGCAGGAAAGACCAAATAATTCGGCCTGCGGCTCGCTCCCACGCCAGGCGTGGAAGCAAGCGCATGGCCGATTACATCTAGTTATGCCACTGCGCCTTGGGTGGACTGAGCGGCCCCTTCTTTGTCAAAGGGCTGTTCGGCTGAGGAGCAATGGCTGGTTGTCCAACAGCGGTAGGCGCCGCAGGCGGCGCTCCCGCATATTTTCTCGCCGTCACCATGCCCAGCGGCGGGTGCGCCGGAGTCAGCACCAGCAGTGCCGTCTTTTCCTCCTTTTCCTCCGGCGGCGTGTAATGAAACGGCACGATTACTTTCGCGGCTAGCAGGTAAGCCTCATACTTGCCTGCCGCCCTCAAATCCGTCGCCATTTCCTCCTTGAACAGCACGTCCTCCACTCGCCACCAGCCGTTTTCGTCCTGGTGCAGCGACCCCGGGGTGGGTAGCCGGCTAAACAACTGGCTTGCTGGCAGCGACGCCGGCCTCATGAAAACGGCCGTCATCGCCACTCCAATGCCTATGCCAAGCACCACCGCCAACCCCAAACGGGCGTACATTGGTTTTGGCGCAGCCACAGGCAAGGCAACCGACGGAGAATCCTTCCGCTGCGGCATTTCGCCTTTGCGAATCAGCCATTTCTCCTTGCGGATATAGCGGAGTTTTTTACAGCCGGATTTACAAAACTTGTGGTCCACTTCATCCTGATGGGACGGACGCGGAGCGACGATCAAATCACCGCCCCCGTAGTTGGCGACAATCCGGTACCACCTGTCCCCAAAGCGGGCGAAGCCGACATGGTGTGGCTCATATACCAGCATTTCATCCGGTAACATGACAGCCTCCTAGTTTCGGTCCCACAAAGTGTCATGGGCGCCAACGTCATAAATGTTGAACTGAATGCGTAGCGACGTCGCACCGGCCGACTCGAACGCCGACGGCGGGTTGATGGTGGCAAGTACGCTTTCGACATGCCCGTCCAGGAAAACGACGTTCGCCGTGCCGCCGCTGTGGCGGAAATTCACGACGGGATAGCTATAAGACGGCGGCTCCAGCAGCGGAGCTTCGATCAAGACCGGGCTGGATTGCCGCGCCGGCGTGGAGAATGAATCGACTCCCATCGAATCCGCGAAAAGCACGGTGCCGGCCGACGAGCCGACCGCGGTGATCTTCACCGGAATGGGCACGGTAACGCCAAAGGGCGCGCTGCTGGCATACGTGGGCGGGGCCAGGTATTCGTAGTTGTAGCCGTAACCGCCGGACTTGCCGCCGTAATCCAGGGCGACGCTCAGCAAATCGAGCGACGGGCACTGCAGAATCCGATTGTCGCTTTCGTAAAACTTGGAGAGAAAACCGCCGCTCACGTCCACCGTCTTGGTGCCGCCGGCAACAGAGCCGAACCAGAAAACGCGGCCATTGGTCGCATCGCCGACCAGGCCCGGCGGCAGGTTTTGGTTGTTCGCCACAATGTAGCTGTGCGTGGCGATGCCCAGCTGGTGCAAGTTGCTCTTGCAATTAATGTTGGCGGAGGCGTCGCGCGCCTTTTGCACTGCTGGAATCAGCAGCCCCACCAGCACGGCCACGATGGCCATGACGACCATCAGCTCCACGAGTGTAAAGCCGCGGCGGAACGCGCTACGATTATTCATGTTGCCAAAACGCATTGGAAAATCCTCCGGGCTGAGCGAGTTCATCCGTGGACGTGCCAGCCCCCCATGCCCACGACTGCCGGAAATCCCGGCGGAAACGACGCTCCGCCGTCGGCAGACGCACGCGCAGGGCGTGCGCAATCCGCGGGCCAAGGCGCGCGGCTGCCGCTGGCGAAATCGCTTGAAGCTGAAATTGAGAACAGCGGATCAAACTCGTAGGAGCGCATAAATGCCTGACGAGCGGCGGGGTTCATCCCCGCCGGGGCAAGCCCGGCGGCTCGTCAAGCTTTTAAGCGCTTACGGTGTCGATCCGCGAGGAAGGCAAGGCAAAAGCCGGATTCCTTCAAATGAACGCGTGGCGTTGCTTGAGAAAAGTGGTGGGTTTGGAAGGCGAAACAGGACGGAAAAACGCTCCATCGGACAGTCCTTTCTGCCGGGCCGGGCAAGAAAATGCTCGACGCGAGCGATCCGGCAGTTGTCCACTCCCGCGGACAAAGAACTGGCTGCCTGGATGCTCATTGGCCGAAGCATCGGTCTGGCGACTCG
>DASRAT010000549.1:0-3443 GCA_035638015.1 Gemmataceae bacterium
GATGTGAATCGTGTCCAGCCGCTTGCCCAACAACTCTTCCAGGCGCTCCAAAACCCAGCGATATTTGAGAGCCAGACTTTCCAACGCGCACCGCACCACGGCGCCGGTTTCAAGAGGCGCTGGCTGGCCGGTGCGAGTGCAAAAATCAGCCAAAGCTTGAGGCATGCTCGCTGGCAACATGAACGAGGCGTCATCGGGATTGACCAGGCTCACCAGGGGCGGGGCGGCTTCCGCGAGACGGGCCAGCTCCTCGTAGGAATAGGTTTTGCCAGTTCGCTCCCAGGCACGGCGGCATTCTTGCACCAGCCACAAACCCATGATGTTCTTCAAAAACCGAATGGTGCCGCCGACACCGCCTTCATTGGTGAAGTTGTGCCGCAACACTTGCTCACTCACCAATGGCGACGTTAGCTCCGCGCCCATCAGCGACCAGGTGCCGGAGCTGATGCAGGCCCAGCTGCCGCCGCACGCCGGCACGGCCGCGAAAGCAGACCCGGTGTCGTGCGTCGCGGGAGCGATTACTGGCGCGGTTGCCAGGCCGGCGTCACTTGCCACGGTGCTGCGCAAAGAGCCAAGAACGGTCCCCGGTTGCACAATCCTGCCGAGAATGCGCCGAGGCAACCCGAAGGCCTCCACCAAGCCCACAGCCCATGTGCGCGTACTCGGATCGAGCATCTGGCTGGTGCTAGCGTTGGTATATTCGTTGGCTTTGACACCGGTGAGGAAGAAATGAAACAGATCAGGCATGAATAACAATGTCTCGGCCGCGTCCAGCAGCGGTGAGCGGTCACGCTGCAGGGCCAGCAGCTGAAACAGCGTATTGAAACGCATGAATTGATTGCCGGTCTGGCGAAATAACTCGCCACGCGGCATCCGCGCGAAACCCTCCTCCATGATCGTTTCGGTATGCGGATCACGGTAATGGCGCGGGTTGCCCAGCAGCGTGTCGCCCCGCCCCAACAGCGCGAAATCGACGCCCCAGGTGTCAATGCCCACGCTGTCCACACCTCCGAAGTCGGCGGCCGCCTTGCGCAAACCTGCAAGAATGTCGCCGTGGAGGCGGAGCACGTCCCAGTGCAGCGCATCGAGCGTGCGCACCGGCCCATTGGGGAAGCGGTGAATAACTTCCAGACGCAGGCGTGCGCCGTCGAATAGACCGACGATGCCCCGCCCGCTTTCAGCGCCAAGGTCAAATGCCAGGAGCTTTTTGGAAACAGGATCGGAAGGCATTTCTTCCTCGAAGTGTTGGAAATGACTCCCGATCCAAATGAGAAATTAACCAAGCACGGAATTGATGCTGTTGACCAGATCTCGCTCGTGCGGCGGAAAAGCGAACGTCTTCACAGGCTGATCACCGCCCTTGAAAATGAAGATGCGCGGGATGGTGTTGATGTTGTACTTGACGGCAATCTCTTGCGCGTCATCGACATTGAGCTTGCCGACCTTCACTTTGCCGGCGAATTGCTCCGCCACTCGGTCGATGGTCGGGGCCAAAGCGCGGCACGGTCCGCACCACGGCGCCCAGAAATCGACGACCACGGGTATGGCGCTTTGCTCGACCTCGTTGGTCCAGTTGGCGCTGGTAAGCTCGACGACATTGGTACCTGCCATGTGTGCATTCCTTTCTTGCAATCGGTGAACCATGGCCGTGGCGGGCGATCCACGGCCGGAATGATATTCATTATAAGGTGCAAACACCTTATCGACAGGTTAGACAGTCCAGGAAGGCAAAAGGATTCGCCAAAGGCCCGCGTCGTGGTATATTAACGGCACTTGCCGCACGCCTTTCGCGTCACGGCTGCACGACGGAGACTCATCATGTTGCGAATGATTGGCGTCGTCACGGCTTGCTTGCTGGCCGCCCCAATGGTGTGGTCGCAGGGCGATAAAGACAAACAAGAACCCAAGAAGGAACAACCGCCCGATAAGTTGACCATTGCCTGGCACGGCCAATCATTTTTCTCCGTCAAATCGTCCAAGGGGACCTTGTTCGTTTTCGATCCGCATAACATTACCGAATATGGCCCCGTCGCGCCGATGCGGCCCGACGTCATCATGATGAGCCACCACCACAATGACCACACCCAGGTCGGTATCTTTCCCAACAGCAATGAAAAGGGAGACAAGGCGCCCAAAATCATCGACGGCCTAATACGCGGCGAAAGCGGCCGAGACACCTGGAACATTGTCGATCTTCAAGTCAAGGACCTGCACATCAAGTCCGTCGGCGCCTTTCACGACGAAGTCAAGGGACTCAAGCACGGCTTGATTACAATGTTTGTCGTGGAAGTGGACGGCTGGCGGATTTGCCACCTGGGTGATCTCGGCCACGAGTTGTCCGCCAAGCAGCTGAAAGATCTGGGCCCGTTGGACGTGATCATGGTCCCCTGTGGCGGCATTTACGGCCTCAACGGCACCGATGCCCAGCGCGTCGTGGACCAAATCAAACCCAAGCAATACATTTTTCCCATGCACATCGGCACCACCCACTACGGTGACCTGCTGCCGGTGTACGAATTCATCGACGACAGCCCCTATCCCTGCGCCATTGTCCGCGACGGCGTGTTGATGTACAGCCAGAAGGCACGCAACAACGTGGCCTGGTTGAAAGAAAACGGCCGTGACGCGGACAACAAGCTGGTCCTTGAGAAGCACGAGCAGAAAAAGGCAGTGATCGTCAACCTTCACTATTGGCCGCGAGCCACCAAGAAAAAAACGTGAAAGCGTCCAATTAACAACGAGCGGCGGGGTTCATCCCCGCCGGGACAAAAGCCCGGCAGCTCGTTTTGTCGTCGTAGCCCAGGCGGCTCGCCTTTATATGCGTTCTTACAGGCGAGCCTCCCGTGCTATGAAATCTCGGCTTTAATCCTTCCGCAAATTCGCCCGAATTACTTCAGCCGAAAACTGTGCGCTGCGGCGTACATCTCGATCCCCATCAGCCTGCGCCGCGTTTTGCAGCGCGTTTAGGGCACGGGCATTGCCGATCAATCCCAGCGCCCTGGCTGCCGTCTCGCGCACCATCGGGCTGCGATCGCTGCTCAATAGATTGCACAGCGGATCGACGGCCTGCTGCACCTTGGAACGGCCAAGTTCAATGGCCGCATCCGCCCTGGCTCGCTCGTCCTGGGCAAAAAGCTGCTGCAGACGATAATCAGAATCACCTTGCCCGCTCACGGAGTTGGCCAACGGCGGCGGTTGGGTCCATCCGCCCGTGTTGGATACCACCGGGGCCGCTTGATACGGCGCCGGCGGCGGCGCTTGGTAAACGGCCGGTGCCGGCTGAACGATGACCGGTGGCGGACCATAGTAAGGCGGAGCATAGTAAATCGGCGCCGGCGCCACGTAGACCGGATATGGCCGATAATATGGATAATAGGCGGGGCCATAGACAGGCCGGCAAATCGGGAAGCCGAAGTTGAGGCCGACGATGATCCGCGCCTCGG
>DASRAT010000550.1:0-3044 GCA_035638015.1 Gemmataceae bacterium
GGCGACGCTCATGCGCGTGGCCGCGTCCAGGGCCTTCCGCAAGGGGAGTTGCAGGGATTCCAGCCGTATGCCGATTTTGGGACGGTTCATCGTGGAAAAGACTGGGAGACAAGGAGACTGGCAGACAAGGAGAATGCAGTATTGCTTATCTCCCAGTCTCCTTGTCTCCCAGTCTCCTTGTCTGCTTTCTTTCAAATGGTCAAAAGGGACACTCCGCCGCGACCGGTTGAAACTCCTGCGTGAAGTAATGAAACGGCCGCGCCAGTTCGCGGAAGACCTTGGAGGCGACATGGACCGTGCCCCAGCGTGGGCTGCGGACGCGCAGGTGGCGGCGGTATTCGTCCACCGCCACGCCGCGAAACAAATAACGTTGATTACGCCAAGTGAATAGATCGCCCAGGTCGTCCGCCGGCGTTTCGTCGGCAGTCAGATGGTAGGCAAAGACCAAAAGCCCGTGATAATCCTCGCCAAAAAGCTCCGCCCAGCGGCCCAGGCCGTCGATGTCTTCCTGGGTGGACCAGCATTCCCAGATGCGCCGCGGTTTGTCGGCGCTGCCGCCGGGGAAGCGCCGGCCCTTGATGTCCACCAACAGACCGAGGCCGCCCTGGCCGTGGACAATGAAATCGAGATTCTTGACCTTGGTTTCGCCCAGGAACGCACGCCGGCCTTCATGGACGGCGACGTAGCAAAGCCGCTGCCCCTGGAGGTAGGCTTCGAAGGCGGATTCGTAGGAAGATGAGCGATTCATGGCGTTTGCTCCATTACTTTGCCACGAAGCATTTCCACGACATTGGCAGCTGGAACTGTAGCTTCTTCCCGCGTCGCCAACGTCTTGACCTTCCACACCCCTTGCTCAAACTCCGTCGATCCCGCGATCAGTGCCACCTTGAACCCACGTTTTTCCGCATATTGCAACTGCGGCCCAATCTTTTTCGCGTCGGGAAAGACTTCAACGCCAATGCCGGCCGCACGCAACGTCCTGGCCATCGCCTGGTATTCCCCCAGTTTGCTGGCGTCAAATTGCACCACCAGCACCGGGGCCGGCGTCGTCGCATTCGGCAACAATTTCAACTCCTCCATCGCTGCCAACAGGCGGTCAAGCCCCAGCGACGAACCGACGCCGGGCAATTCCTGCTTGGTGAACAGCTTGGCCAGGTTGTCATATCGCCCACCGGAGCAAACACTGCCAATGCCGGGCAGATCGTCGAGAAACGTCTCGTAAATCGTGCCAGTGTAATAATCGAGCCCGCGAGCAATGGCCAGATCGAGCCGAATCCTTGCCTCAGGAATGCCAGCCGCTTTGGCAACATCCACCAGTTCCCGCAAACGCCGCACGCCTTCGGCTGCTTTGGCGTTGCTGCCGAAATCCTTTTGGACGCGATCCAAAACTTCGGTGTTGGTCCCCTCGGTCTGAGCCAACGCCAACACGCGCTGGGCTTGCTCTAATTGAATTCCCGATTTCTCCACCATATCCTTGGCGACAGCATCAGGGCCAATCTTGCCCAGTTTGTCGAGCGCAATCAACAACGATTTGACCTTGTCCGCCAATCCCAATTCTTCCAGCAGACCATTCAGCACCATGCGATTGTTGATGCGAATGGTGAAACGCTCGAAGCCCAGTGCCCGCATCAAATCGTGAATCACCAAAGCCGTTTCAATATCGGCGGCGTTGCTCAAGGTGCCGATGGTGTCAAAGTCGCATTGCCAGAATTCGCGGTAACGGCCGCGCTGCGTGTTCTCGCCGCGCCAAACAGGGCCAACGTGATAACGCTTGAACGGCAGGCCGACCGTGTTGCTGTGCTGAGAAACAAAACGGGCCAAAGGGACCGTCAGATCGAAACGCAGCGCAATGTCACGGCCGCCGTGGTCGGTGAAACGGTACAGCTGCTTGTCGGTTTCCTCTCCGCCCTTGCCCAGCAAGATTTCCGTGTATTCCAGCGCCGGCGTATCAATCGGAGCGAACCCGTAAGACCGATAAACCCTGCGCGTCTTCTCAAGCATCTCCTCGCGCGGAATCATCTGGGCGGGCAGATAGTCGCGAAAACCCTTCAAGGTTCGTGGTTCGATCAAATTGGCCATGATTCGCTTCTTGCATCTCTAGCTGATGAGCCGGTAGCGTAAGCGACGGTCGAGCGTGACCGTCGCTTACGCTTCCGGCTCATCAGCCGATGTCGCTTTTTCTAATGCCGATTCCGATACCGATCCGAAACACGTTTCAAAAACCGCTGCTCCTCATCCGTCAGCGATTGCTTGCCTTCACGGGCAATCTTTTCCAGCAAACCATCCATACGGCTTTCATCTGCCTCTTGCTGTTCCTGCTGCATTTGCAGCTTTTTGGCCGCCCGCCGCTGCAGCCAGCGCTGCAAGAAATTGGGCTGTTTCTTCCGCGGCGGCGGCGGTTGATCGCGCTCCAAACTCGTGTACCCTTGCGAAAAATCGTAGCCAAACAACGACTCCTCGCCGCCCAGTTCGAGATTGATCCATTCTTGTTTACAAGAAACATAAATGAACAGCGCCAGGCACAACAAAATCAATTCTTCCCGGATCAGCGCTGCGATGCCGACCACGAACATCACCACAAAGCCCACGAAGATGGCGGTCCGCATCGCCGACCGGTAGCCCATCGCCGGCCACAGCGACGCCTGCAGCATGCGGCCGCCGTCGAGCGGAAAACCCACCAGGAGCACGTTGAGCAGGAATCCGAACCAGTTCACCCAAAAGAACTGGGCCACCAGGAATTGCCAGGTCGGCAACACCTCCGGTTTGACGTTATTGACCAGCGGCGCCCATTTGCTGCCCCAGACCTTGCCGTCGCCCAGGCCGTGCAGGATCGTGTTCCAGCATTGCTCCGGCAAGGGGTTAAACGAGGGCTGCAGCGAGCAAGCGATCAGCACGGCGCCGGCCATGACGCACAGCAGCAAGTTGACAATCGGTCCGCCGGCCGCCGTCACGAAATGCGCCCAAGGCGCATGCGGCAAGTCGCACTTGGCCAGGCCGCCCAGGGGCCAGAGCAGCACCTCGTTGGCCTCGCCGCCGACCCAGCG
>DASRAT010000551.1:0-4753 GCA_035638015.1 Gemmataceae bacterium
GCCTACGGCTACTTCACCAACCCCAAGGTCGACCCCAAGAACCTGGGCGAAGGCGGCACCAGTGACTTTGTCATCGAGAAAGTCCTGAAGAACCACGAGTTCATCAAAGGCCAACCCGCCGTCACCGTTCCCATACTGATGCTTGACAACAAGGACAAGAAATACATCATCTTCTGCGATGTTTTCAAGGACAACATCAATCCCTACCGCGCTGATGAAGCGTTGCCCGGGAACGTGCTGCTCGACTACTTCACAAGTCTCATGAAACTCAACGATGAACCGGTGACCAAGCGGTTGCGGTTTTGCTTCGACTACTTGAACAGCACGGATCAAGCGGTTTCCATGGATGCCTACCGCGAGTTTCAAAAGGCCGACGATACCGACATTCGCATCGTGGCCAAACAACTGCCGGCACAGGCAATCGTCGGCTGGTTAAGCGACCCCAACACGCCGACATATCGCCTGGGCCTTTACGCCTTGCTGCTGGGCCACTGCGGCAACCCCAAAACGCATGGCGACTTGCTCTACTCCTTGATCGACAACCCCAAGAAGCGCGAAATCGCAGGCATCGAAGGCATCATGGCAGGCTATGTGATGCTGCAACCCCAAGAGGGTTGGATTTTCTTGCAAAAGATCCTGCAAAGCGACAAAGCCGACGAGTTCAACGAACGCTATGGGGCACTGAACACGCTCCGGTTTTTCTGGGACAATCGCCACGACGCATTGAGCAAGCAACAAATCCTCCAAGGCGTGACCCTGGCGCTGGCAGTCCCCGACATTGCTGACTTTGCCATGGACGACCTGCGCATCTGGAAGCAGTGGGACATGACCGACAAGGTTCTGGACTTGTTCAAGAAACCCAGTCATGACAGCCCGATTATCGACCGGGCGATTCTGCGTTTTGCCCTGTGCAGCAAAACGCCGCGCGCTGTGGAGTTTGTTGCCGCCCAGCGCAAACGTGATCCGGTGTGGGTGAGCGACACGGAAGAGGTTTTGCGGGCCGACGAGGCTATTCTCAATTTGGCGCCCGCGAACAAAAAATAATGGCAAAGTTCAAGGAGATCCTCATGCAGCGTTGGACCACACTGGGCGCGTCCGTGATTCTCCTGAGCATGGCCCCCCTGCCCTGCCCCGCCACGGCGTCTGCACAACCGTTTGTCAATGACGCGCTAGACCCCACTTTGGTCGAATCCTACAAAGACGCCCAATTCGTCCTATACGGTTACTTCGCCGACAAAACCAGCAATGATTTCGTCATTGAGAAAGTTCTGAAAAACCATGACGTCCTCAAGGGCAAGACCGTCATTGCGTTGACCGCATCTTGGCGGCCGAAAAACAACTGTGTCGTTTTCTGCGAAACCGTCAAAGGCGTCCTTCACAGCTCGCGTGCCGAGGACGTTTTGCCGACAAGCCCCTTACTTGACTATTTGCCCCATGCCCTGAAACTCAACGATGAGCCACCGGCAAAACGGCTTCGATTCTATTTCGATTTCTTGAACAGCACCGACGCCGTGTTAGCCCTGGACGCCCATCGGGAATTCGCCAGGGCCAAGTATGCCGACTGCAGGGATTTGGCCAAAAAGCTGCCAGCCAAGCAACTCGTGGATTGGCTGAAAGATCCCAAAACACGGCCCGATAGACTTGGCCTTTATTCGGTGCTGTTGGGGCATTGTGGTAATCCCAAAGCCGATGGTGCGTTGCTGCGGTCTATCCTTGACGACCCCAACAAGCTTGTAGCGCTCAATTATGTGCAGCCGGGTCGCATCTTGGCGGGATACATCCTCTTGCAGCCAAAGGAAGGCTGGGATGAGTTGCAAATATGGCTCAAAAATGACAAAGAGGATGGTTTCAACCAGCGCTACGCCGCCTATGCAACCTTGCGGTTTTTCTGGGAATCGGAAGCCGAGGGTTTGAGCAAAAAACAGATTCTTGAGGGCACGGGCATGTTGCTCCGCTTGCCTGATGTGGCGGATTTTGCCATCGACGCCTTGCGTGAATGGAAGCAATGGGACCGGACGGACGAGATATTGGGCTTGTACAAGAAACAGAATTTTGACAATCCAATAGTTAGCCGGGCGATTCTGCGGTTCGCATTGAGCAGTCCGGCGCCGCGGGCGGCGCAGTTTGTGACAGAGCAGCGCAAACGCGATCCGGAATGGGTAAGTGACACGGAGGAGCTGCTACGGCAGATGATACTTGAGGAGAAGGCAGCGGCCGAGGCCAAGAAGACGTGATGGTTGCTTGCTGCTAGAACGACCGTGTACGAGGAGGTTGCCATGAGGCGTTGGACGACGATATTTGCAACCGTGATTCTCCTTGGCGCGACCCCCCTGCCCTGCCCCGCCCAAGGCGGTGGAGAGCGATCCGTCAGCCTAGTCCTGCTTTTTGACAAAGCCGACGTCGTCGTGCTCGGCACCATTGGCAAATCGGTTGACAGTGGGCAACCGAGCCCGGCCAGCCTGCTGCACGTCACCGAGGTGCTCTGCGACCACCCCGCAAGAGTTGGACAAACCAAATTGCCGCTCGAGCTTGACATTTATGCTTATGGACCGAATGACTTATTCCTGGTGTTATTTACAGCCAAAGACGGCAACCTGAGATTCCTGGCTTCGGAAAAAGTCACCTCGCAGGCAATGGTGTCGTTTGCGGCCGGCTACCTCCAGGCACGTAAAAAAGATCGCGGCGAGCAAATGCGGTTTTTTTTCAATTATTTGGACAGTGCAGATGAGATTGTGTACACGGAGGCGTATCGAGAGTTGAGGAATGACAGAGGAGACATGCTTTGGGCCAAGCAGTTGCCGGCTCTGACGATAGCTCAATGGATGAAAGATCCAAAAACTCCCAGCAACCGCCTTATCTATCTTGCCACTCTGCTCGCCCATTGCGGCGACCCCAAAACTCACGGCGATTTAGTGCGTTCACTGCTTGATGACGCCCAACGCAATCTTGATTCACCACGTTTGGTTGCCAGTTACGTTAAACTTCAACCCGCCGAGGGGTGGGTTTACTTGCAAAAAACACTTGAATGCGCGAAGCCAGCAGATGTTTCGCGACGTGACAGCGCGCTAATAGTGCTATTTTGGGCCTGGAACGATCCGCACATAGGTTTGAACCGTCAGCAAATTCTTCAAGGCACGGGCATGGGGCTTGATGACCCCCAAACGGCGGGGCACGCCATCTTCCGCCTTACACAGATGAAAGCATGGGACCTTACAGACCGAGTGCTCGACCTTGCTGGCAAAACGACCCATGCCGACCTTGGCATCCAGGAAGCAATTGTGAAATACGCCCTCGCGAATCCAATGCCTCGTGCCGCGGCATTTGTGGAGGAAACGCGGCGAATACAACCGGCGCTTTTCAAACGTATTGAATTGCCGGCAAATCTTGGAGCCGTGGTCGAGAATATCAAATAGTTAGCGTAAGGAGACCCGTGATGTTGCGATGGATCACCCTTTGTTCCGCTCTGGCCCTATTGGCCGCCGCCCTCCCCTGCCCCGCGCAGGGCCAAGGCGCCAATCCCAACAAGCCAGTCTTATCCACCACCGTGTCAACAATTCGCACTGAATTGCAAAAAGCTGACATCGTCCTTTGCGGCAGATTCGTGCAGACCAATGAAATTTGCGAGTTCCACGTTGCCCAAGTACTGCGCGACCATCCTGCTCGTGTCGGCCAAAAAGTGCTACCACTAAACCAAAAAGTTAGTAACCGTGCTCCCAACGCCCTTTGGATTGTGACGCTATCTGCTAAGGACGGTAAGCTTGAATTTACAGCGCGCTTTGGCGGCTCCAACGCTTTGGTAGTATATTTTGACGAAATTCTCCGCCTGCCCAACGATCGAGCGGTGCAATCGCGGTTCTTCTCCAATCACTTGGATCATCCCGACGATCAAATTGCAAACGACGCCTTCTTGGAAATGGATAATCATCACATTGACTCGGCCTGGGCCAAACAATTTCTGGCACCCAAGCTTGCAAAATGGCTTCAGGACCCTTTGGTTGATAATCACCGCTTTGAGTTATATGTCAGGCTGCTGGCCAAGTGCGGTGATCCCAAAACGCACGGTGATTTGTTGGGGGCCTTATTCGATGATCCCAAATCGGGCATGTGGAGGTCCACGGAAGCTGTTTTCGCGTATTTGAAGTTCCAACCAAACCAGGCGTGGGTTTACATCCAAAAGGTCCTCAACAACCGCAAGGAAGAGCACCTTGCTCAGCGTGTCAGGCTATTACAACTCGTGTGCTCTTGTTACAACCATCCGGAATATGGTTTGAACAAACAGCAAGTCCTCCAAGGCATGGGCATAATGCTCGATGATCCCGAAACGGCTGAAATCGCCGTGTATTTTGTCCGGGAGTTGAAAGCCTGGGAGATGACCGACAGAGTTTTGGCATTAAACTCCCAAAAGAGCCATGACCGCCAAGGCGTGCATGTTGCCATTCTGGAGTTTGCGCTAGCCAACCCAAGTCCACGGGCGGCGGAGTTCGTCAAAGAGCGATGGCAGCGTGATCCGGAATTGTTTAGAGTGATGGCAGGTTCGCCGAATCGTACCAGAGGGATGGACTTTAGCTTTGGTGGGTTTGGAATTGAGTTCTGATGCCAGACCGCTCAATGGCAACCGGGTTGGAATTGGCCTGCGGCAATTTTCCCTTGAATTGACCACGGAGATACGGATGTCACGCTCATTTGCAATCTGCATTCTCTTGGCTGTTTTCGCCGCCGCCCTCCCCTGCCCTGCCCCGGCGTGCAGCCTGTG
>DASRAT010000552.1:0-4656 GCA_035638015.1 Gemmataceae bacterium
CACGTGGGTGCCAGGCGGGCAGGCATGCTCAGTGTGGGCGTGTTGACCGGCGGGTACGGTGAAGAGGAGCTTTACCACGCCGGAGCGTTCCGCGTGTATCGTAATATCGCCGACTTGCTGCAAAACTTGGACGAACTGGGAATCCTGCTCTAGTTCTTCACCAACAGCAAGCGAAGGCACTGCTTGTCGAACAAAGGAAGTGCAGCATGGCGATTTCACCCCTGGCGGGCAAGCCGGCCCCGAAAGAAGTCCTCGTTGACCTGGCCAAGCTCGAACAAGAGTATTTCAAGCGCCTGCCCGACCTGAGCGACCCCTACCAGCTAGTCAGCTTTGGCACCAGCGGCCACCGCGGCACCTCGCTGCGCGGCACGTTCACGGAGGCTCACATCCTGGCCATCACTCAGGCCATTTGCGACTACCGCCATGCCCAGGGAACGGATGGTCCGCTTTTCATGGGCAAGGACACCCATGCGCTTTCTACGCCGGCTCAGCGTTCGGCACTGGAGGTCCTTGCCGGCAACGGCGTCGAGACCATCATTCAAAAGGATGATGGTGTGACCCCAACGCCCGTCATCTCACGGGCAATTCTCGTCTACAACCGCGGCCGCAAAGAGCACCTCGCGGACGGCATTGTCATCACTCCCTCGCACAATCCGCCCGAGGACGGCGGTTTCAAATACAATCCGACCAATGGCGGCCCCGCCGACACTGACGTGACGAAATGGGTCCAGGATCGGGCAAATGAACTCTTGCGCCAGGCAAACAGCAGCGTGAAGCGTGTGCCTTTCGCCACTGCCATTAACGCGGAGACCACGCATCAAGAAGATTTCATTCTGCCTTACGTCAACGACCTCCGTAACGTCATCGACATGGACGCCATCCGCAACGCCGGCCTGAAACTGGCGGTGGACCCGCTCGGCGGCGCTGCCGTGCATTACTGGGCGCCGATCAACGAAATCTATGGGTTGAATATCGAGGTAGTGAATCCCAAGGTTGATCCGACCTTCTCGTTCATGACCGTCGATCATGACGGAAAAATCCGCATGGATTGCTCCAGTCCCTATGCGATGGCGCGGCTGGTCGGCCTCAAGGACAAATACCAAGTGGCCTTCGCCAACGATCCAGACTCGGACCGGCACGGCATCGTCACGCCCCTTTACGGTTTGATGAACCCCAATCACTTCCTGGCAGTGGCGATTCGCTACTTGCTCACGCACCGCCCAAACTGGCCGGCGCAAGCTGCCGTCGGCAAGACGCTGGTCAGCAGCGGCATGATCGACCGCGTAGTGGAAAACCTTGGCCGCCGGCTTTGCGAGGTGCCTGTCGGCTTCAAATGGTTCACGCCAGGCCTGTTTGATGGCTCGTGCTGTTTTGGCGGCGAGGAAAGTGCCGGGGCGAGCTTTTTACGGCTAGATGGCGCCGTGTGGACCACCGACAAAGATGGCCCGATCATGGACCTGCTAGCAGCCGAGATCACGGCTCGGACGGGCAAGGACCCGGGCGTGCACTACCGTGAACTGACAGCGCAGTTTGGCACGCCGTGCTATACCCGCATCGACGCGCCTGCAACTCCCGAGCAAAAGGCGCGATTGCAGAAACTGTCGCCCGACGCTGTCAAGGAGTCGAAATTGGCAGGCGAGCCGATCACCGCCAAGTTAACTCGCGCTCCCGGCAACAATGCTTCTATTGGAGGTCTGAAAGTCCTGGCTGCCAGCGGTTGGTTTGCGGCTCGCCCTTCCGGCACGGAAAACGTCTACAAACTTTACGCGGAAAGCTTCAAGGATCAAGCCCATCTCGACAAGATTCTCAGCCAGGCCCAAGTGATCGTAAACAACGCCTTGGCTGGCTGATTTTCTTGTTCCTTGGTTGCGCGCGCGATAGCAATGCTCCGGCTGCGACCGATCAACTGGATTGTTCAAGCTCAGTCGTGTGAAGCACCTTCGTGGGCCAGCGATGTGAGAGTTCCGTTGATCGAGATTCCTTGGCAGTCCCCCCATGTGGGCCTAGATTGCTCTCTGGTGGAGATTCCACTCCACGTATGCTTACACCAGCGGTCAAAGGATGAGCTGACCGCGACCGTTTCTCGAGGGGACTGTTCATGCGCTGCTTCTTCATTCTCGCCGCTTGTGCTGTCGGCACGCTGACCCTGTCTAGCGCCGCCGGTTCTGAACCGCAAAAGAATCAAAACCGTGACGATTGGCATGCCGAGGGCAAGACAGGCGCCGTTTGCGTGGGCGGCAAAGACGCCCGCGACGCCAGCCTGGCAATGCTCAAAAGCGGCGGCAATGCGGCCGATGCCGCCGCGGTTGCCACGTTGATCATTAACATCACCGACGGCAGCGTCTGCTTTGGCGGCGAAGCTCCCATCATGTTTTATGACGGCAAAACGGGCGCCGTGGAAGTTCTTTGCGGCCAGGGCGCCGCGCCTCGGCTGGCAACACGAGAGTATTTCGCGTCCATCGGTGGCATCCCTGGCAAAGGCATTAAACTAGCCGCCGTGCCGGGGACATTGGACGCAGTGTTGACACTGGTGGAGCGACGCGGGACCAAGACCTTTGCCGAAATAGTCGCGCCCGTCCTCAAAATCCTCGACGGCAACAAAAAGGGCTATCACACGAATCTGGCCAAGACGTTTCGGCGTATGATCGAAGCGGAAAAAGCCTCGCCCAACGACCGTAAACGCGGCATCCGCTTGGCGGCAGACTATTTCTATCGCGGCCCAATTGCACGGGAAATCGATGCCTGGATGAAGAAGAACAATGGCCTGATACGCTACACCGACATGGCCACCCACGTCACACGCATTGAAGAACCGCTGAGCGTCGATTACCGCGGCTTCACGGTGCTGAAGTGCGACTTCTGGAGTCAAGGCCCATGTTTCCTGCAAATGGCCCGAATTCTCGAAGGATTCGACCTGAAATCGATGGGCTATAACGAGCCGGACACGGTGCACGTGATGATTGAAACGATGAAGCTGTGCTTTGCCGACCGCGATTACTGGTATGGCGATCCGCTTTTTGCCACCAATGTGCCGGCGAAGCAACTACTGACTCCTGAATATGCCGCGTTGCGGCGCTCTTTGATTGACATGAAAAAGTCGTCCAAGGAACACATCCCAGGAGATCCTACCAAGAACCTGGCTCGAATGGAAAAGCCGGTTGTTTTTCCCAAAGGCAAAGTTGGGGAGATTTTAGACACCAGCGCCGTGTTGACCGTTGATCAATGGGGCAATGCCGTCGCTGTCACGCCCAGCGGCAAGCCGAGCCAAACGATGGACGAAACTGGCATCGTTTTTGGTTCGCGGCTTCACCTTTTCAATATCGACAAGAACAGCAACAACTGCATCGAACCAGGCAAAAGGCCGCGGACGACGATTTCTCCCGGCATGGTTCTCAAAAACGGCAAGGCTGTGCTGCTATTGTCCACCGAGGGGGGCGATTATCAGGAACAGGCCTTGATTCAGTATTTTGTGGGAGTTTTGGACTTCGGCCTGCATCCAAAGGAATTCGCGAGCAAACCTCGTTTTGGCACGGATCAATACGTTAATTCGTTTGGCCAAGTACCCCCCAAATTAGGCAGCGTTTTGTTGGACGCGGCCATCGGTCAAAAAGTAATTGATTCCATGAAGGCCCGCGGCGGAGTCGTTACCACCAAAGCAGCGCCCTGGTCTTCGTCGGTGATGATCTACCTGGATTCAAATACCGGAATGATCGAAGCGGCTGGTGAAGTGCGAAGAGGGCGATATGCTGGAGCTTACTAAGGCGAGCGGCGAGAGTTCAATGCCCGTGGGACGGCCTTCCCAGGCCGTCCCAGTTTGAGCGCGGACGGCCTGGGAAGGCCGTCCCACGGAGAACTTTGATTTGCCAGCTCGCCTAAAGCATCCTGCCACGAACCCCGCCGGGCCGACCACGATCCCACAACGCGCTGTTGGAGTGACTGGTGAAGTGGCCTCGGCCTCGAAGATCCAGCCTAACCGCGCCGCGCCGCCTCGATGGCAGCGATGTCAATCTTTTTCATGTGCATCATCGCATCGAACACACGCTTGGCGGCAGCTGGATCGGGACCGAATACCGCATTTGTCAGGGCCAGCGGCGTAATCTGCCAGGACACGCCCCATTTGTCTTTGCACCAGCCGCATTGGCTCTCTTCCCCTCCGTTACCGATGATGGCGTTCCAATAGCGATCGGTTTCGGCCTGATCCACAGTTGTGACCTGAAACGAGAATGCTTCGTTGTGCTTGAACACGGGGCCGCCATTGAGGCCGATGCAAGGAATGCCCATCACGGTGAACTCCACCGTCAACACATTCCCTTTCTTCCCGGACGGATAGTCACCCGGTGCGTGGTGCGTCGCGCCAACAGAGGAATCGGGAAACGTCTTGGCGTAAAAGCGCGCCGCTTCCTCGGCGTCCTTGTCGTACCAAATGCAAATCGTGTTCTTTGCTTGCTTTGCCATATCAATTCTCCATTGTGATGAGCGGCCGGAAACTTCGCAAGTATTGTACTATTCTGTCGGAAGACCAGCTTCTTGACGGCCGTCTAAAGGTCGATTCCAATACCCAGTACAGAAGAGGAATAGCCGTTACCTTCGTGCCCGGTTCTCATGCAAACCGCTAACTTCGTGCGCGGCTCTCACGAGAAAATCATGGCATTGGCA
>DASRAT010000553.1:0-10694 GCA_035638015.1 Gemmataceae bacterium
CCCGTGGCTGTTTAACGAAACGGCGCCCGGTAGAATCGTTTCAAAACCGACGATGCGTGCCACTTCCACGCCGGCCGGTTGGTTTATGATCTGTTCCACCGGGCCGAACTGGCAGATCTTGCCCTGGTCCATAACTGCCAACGTATCGCCCAGCGCCAGCGCTTCGGTAAGGTCGTGCGTGACCACCAACGCCGGCACGCCCATCTGGGCCAACCAGTGCCGCAATTGGGTGCGCAATTGCTCGCGGGTCGGATCATCAAGCGCCGACAGGGGTTCATCGAGCAATAGCAGTCGGGGGTGGCGGGCAACGGCGCGAGCCAATGCGACCCGCTGCTGCTGGCCGCCGGAAAGCTGGCGCGGAAAACGTTCTTCCAAACCGGTGAGGCTCAGCAGATCGAGCAATTCGGCGCAGCGCTGGAGTGAGGCAGAGACTTGCGGTAAGCCATAGGCAATGTTGCCGTTGACGGTCAGGTGAGGAAACAGGGCATAGTCCTGTGCCAGGTAGCCGATGTCGCGGCGCTGCGGGGGCAAGCAAATGCCGCGGACGCTATCGTACCATTGTTGGTCGGCCATGCGGATGCGGCCGCTGTCAGGTTGTTCCAGGCCGGCCAGGCAGCGCAGCACTGTCGTCTTGCCAACGCCCGACGGACCGAACAAAACTGTGACTCCGAAGCCGCTCACGGCCAGGCGCAGATTGGCATGGATGGTCGGCCCGTTGGCAAAGCGTTTTGCAAAATCCGCTTCCAGCACGGCAGTCATAGCACCCAGCTCCGGCGCTGCCAGGCGTAGGTCGCCGCCAGGGCTGCAAAGGAGAATAGCAGCAGAACCAGCGCTGTCTGATTCGCCGCGGCGTAGTGCAGTGATTGTACATCGTTGTAGATGACGAGCGATACTGTCCGCGTGCGGCCCTCAATATTGCCGCCGACCATCAGCACCACGCCGAATTCGCCAATGGTGTGCACAAAGCTCAAAATGATGCCATTCAAGATTCCCACCCAGGCCAGCGGCATGGTGATGCGGAAAAACGTCGCCAGCGGTGACACGCCCAGGCACCATGACGCTTCGATCAAGCGCCGGTCAACACCGGCGAACGCCACGGCAAAGGGCCGGACGGCAAATGGCAAACTGAACAGCACCGAGCCAATCAACAAGCTTGTGAACGAAAAGGCCAGTTGCGAGCCGGTGAGCGCCGTGAAGGCCTGGCCGAGGGGACTGTGGTCGCCCATCGCCATGAGAAGGTAGAAACCCAGCACCGTCGGCGGCAAAACCAACGGCAATGCGACCACAGCTTCGATAAAAAACTTCCAGCGCCAGCGCGACACGGCGAGCCAATAGGCAATCGGCAATCCAGCGATGCACAAAATGAAAGTGGTGCAGGCGGCAAGTTCCAGGCTCAGCAATATCGCTGTCCAGTCCATGTCACTCGCCTGGAATGAGAAAGCCATAGCGGCGCAGGACAGCCTTACCTTCCGCGCCGGCTAGAAAATCACGCAGCGCATTTGCTGCTTCCCGATCTTGGGCCCAGGACAAAACCACGCCGCCTTGAGCCAGCGGCGGATAGGCGTCACGTGGCACCTCCCAATAGCGGCCCTTGTCGCGCATGGCCGGGGCCAACGCCAGCGACAACGGAATTAGTCCCACGTCCGCGCCGGCGTCGACAAATTGTGCCGTTTGCATGACATTTTCGCCGGTGACGAATTTGTCTGCAACTCGGTCGTACACGCCCAATTTTTTCAGGGCGGCTTCGGCGGCTCGCCCGTAGGGTGCATGCTTGGGATTGGCGATGGCGATTTTTTTGACCGCGGGATCGAGCAATGCTTCGATGCCGCTTTTGTCGAAGTTCAATGGACACGACTTGGGCGCCCACAACACCAAAACTCCAACGGCGTAATTAAACTCTGAATTCTTGGGCGCAAGATCGTGCTCGATGAGTTTGCGTGGATAATCAATGTCGGCTGACAAGAAAACGTCAAAGGGAGCGCGGTTGCACAGCTGGGCGTAGAAGTTGCCGGAGGAGCCGTAAGTGACTTTGACTTCGATGTTTGGCTGTTGGCGCTGAAACTCGCCGACCAATTCGTCGAGAGCAAACCTCAGATCGGCGGCGGCGGCGACTCGAATCTCACGTTTGGGGATAGCGTCTGGCGAAGAGCAGCAGCCCGACAATAAAGAAATAACCCCAGAGGCACAGAGGCACAGAGACAGGCGGACAAGGAGACAGGGTGACAAGGAGACAAGGACTCGCAACGCGCGATTGTCTCCTTGTGCTTTAATTGTGGCATTCATCTTTCACCGCGCGTAAAACAAGGCATCGCCAAGGTCATTTTGTGTCATGGTGGCCACGTGCGCGTCGCAAAACAGCACGTTGAAGATGCCGTCATGCCGCATCGCCGGATAGTGGACCGCGTCGGTGGAGTCGGCGTATGGCCTCCACGGGCCGCGCGGGGCGGCAATCTTGGAATTGGCGCAGCCGGGCGTGCGGCCGTGGTCCCACACGATCATGATGTTCGAGGAGCCGTTGCCACTGGACAGTTGCGTGAGTGTTTGCCCGTTCGGGCCGCCGGTTACGTAGTTCATGCCATAGCTGACCTGAAATGCCTTGCCGGAAGTGGCGCTGCCGGGCGTCATGTCGTAGCCGTTGGGACATTTGAAAATGGCAGTATTTTGCTCGATGAACGGCCAGAGCAAGCCGCGCTGGTAACTGTCATTGACGGTGGTGGTGGGATCGGACCCAGGCCGATTGTCGTAAGGCGCCCACCAGACCTCATTGGGGCCGGTGAAGGTGGACGGCGACGTTAGCGTCTCGCAGTACTGGTCGGCGCCGTTTTTCCAGGGCGACGGACAAAGACGATAACGTGGCAAGCCCTTGTGCTGGTCGTGGTAATTGTGCATGGCCACGCCGATCTGGTGCAAGTTGCTGGTGCATTGGGTGCGCGCCGCCGCGGCGCGGACCTTTTGCACGGCCGGCAGCAAAAGTCCGGACAAGATGGCAATGATAAAAATCACCACCAACAACTCAATGAGCGTAAAGGCACGGCGACACATGCGCGGTTCCTGAACAGGCGTTATGCTGGGTTGACTATAACGGGTGGGCAAGTGTCCGGCAAGGACCAACTTCAATGCGCGCCAATCATTCCGCTATCGGCCCCTGTGCTCTCCACCTCGGCGGCATAGGCTGACCCAACTGACGCGCACCTCCCGAGGATGAATCGCCATGCTTCCTTTAGCGCCAACGCCGCTGATCCGCCTGGGCAACCTTTTTCCGCGGCTTGAAGTGTACGCCAAATGCGAATTCCTGGCGCCGTCGGGGTGTTTCAAGATTCGCGGGGCCGTCCATTTGCTGGAGCATCTGCGCCGGCAAGGCCGCACGCCACAGCTTATCGTGCCATCGATGGGTAACACTGCCTTGGGCGCCGCGACAGCCGCCAAAGCGCTGGGCTTTGGCATGACGGGTGTCGTGCCCAAGACCATTGCGCGCGCCAAGGATGAAAAGCTGCAAGCCCTGGGTGTTGAACTGATCAAAATCTCTGGCGGCGGCAGCGATCTGTTGCGCCACGCCACTGAGCTTGCCCAGGAACGCGGCGGTTATTTCGTGCATCCGCACCTGGACCCGCTTTGGACCGACGGCTACCAGTCGATTGCCGCAGAGATAATGCAAGCACTCTCCGGTTGTCGTTCACTCGTGTTTCCCCTGGGCGGCGGTGGGTTGCTCATGGGACTGCAGGCGCATTTGGCGAAAACAGCAGCCCAAGTCCGCTTGTTTGGTTGCGAGCCGTACAACTACCCGAAATACGCCCGCTTTGACCACGCACGAACAACCACGATGGCCGACGGGCTGCTATTGGAGAAACCCCATCCAGTGGTGCAACAGACAATCGCCGATAATAACATCACGGTTGCGTTGGTGCCCGAACCGGATATAGGCTCGGCCCTGCGGGAGGTTTTTGAAACGCAGGCACTTGTGATCGAACCGTCGAGTGCGATCACCTTGGCTTTCGTCAAGGCCCATGCGGCCGAGTTGGAGGAGCCGATTTGCGTCGTGCTCACCGGCGAGAACATTGCACGCGAAGATCATCGGCGATTGATTGCCGCGGCGTAGAGGACTAGCCACTTGCCATCCGCCGCAATCTTGCGATGCTTACGCCATGGCCGAATATGCAGACCGCGAACATTACTTGCCTGTCCGCAAGAGCGACCTGGTCGAGTTGCTTTGCAACGACACCAGCTTGTCGTCTGCGGACCGGGACGCCTTTCGCCAATTCTGTAAGCTGATCGCGGCCGTTTTCCATTTCGAGTATCACCAGCGCCTTGAATCGCTCAAAGATACTTACGCACCGTTCGACCCGGACTGTGTAACGAAGCCACTCACGACGTTGTCAGCCGAGGAGCGCCCACATAAGCTGGATGAGCTTTTTCGCCAGTTTGAGGCCCTCATGGAACGGGCCAATTTCAAAAAGGTGGACGATGCCGTGTTGGCTGAGGCCAATAGCCAGGCCAGCCAGGTTGGCCTGCAAATGTACGTTGATTTTGGCTTGTTTGAAAAACTCGCCGCCTACTCACGTGGCGAAGCTGTCGGCACCCGCATACTCCGGCATTGGTTGTGGTTCTGGCGCAAACGCAAAGTCGACGTTCCGCTATTCCAGCGGTTGGCGGTCATCGCCAAGATGCGCAAGGATCGCCGGCTGGGCAGCGATGTGGACACGAACTGCGTTTATCTCAAGATCTTCAAGGACGTGCCCCGCATGGACGTGGAAATGCTCTTGCCCGGCGCCCGCCTGCGCATGCCCGGCTTTCAGCGTTTGAAAATGGGCGGCAGCTGGATCGGCGGCCTGGCCTACCTTGTTTATTCGCTCAGCACCGAAGTGTTCGAGGCTGTCACGCGCGGCCTGTGGTATGTCATTTATGGCCCGCTGCTGGCTTTCCTTGGTTACGGTTACAAGCAATGGTACGGCTACCAATCGACCAAGACCGCGTACGGCCTACGGCTGAGTCAAAGCCTCTATTATCAAACGCTCGACAGCAACGCCGGTGTGATCCATCATTTGCTGGACGAGGCCGAGGAACAAGATTGCCGGGAGGCGCTGCTGGCTTATTACTACCTTCGCCATGCCGACGAATCTGGCTGGACCAGCGCCGAGCTGGACGATTACGTCGAGGCAAGCCTGGAAAAGTTGACAGGCCTCAAATTCGATTTTGAGATCGGCGACGCCATTGCCAAGCTGGAGCGGCATAAGCTCATTGAACGAGTCGGCGACCGCTATCGGGCAATGCCACTCGCCAAGGCGTTGGTGTTGCTTGATTATGCTTGGGACAACTATTTCAATTACAGCAATTGTCTTCCTTCTTCCAATACGTTGGAGCCAGGCCGGCTGCGCTTGACCAATGACCAATGACTATTGACTAATGACCAATGACTAATGCCACTTTCCTTGCTAGAATAATTCCTTCCCGTGCGACTCGCCGTATACCCTCGCACCGCCTCCGCCGGCCAGACCGAACGAGGCCAGAAAACTCATGAGAGGTGTTTTGCCATGCGTTTCCGACCCGCCTTGTTTGGCTTCGGTGTGCCGTCCTTGCTGTTGGTGATTGCCATTGCGGTTGGCCAACAACCCACTCGTCCGCCGGACAAAATCCAGGACCGGCCCAAGGATGGCGTTCAGCAACCGGTTCGCCGCGGTGAAAACATCGTGGAGCAAATCTTTCCGCCCAACGGCATCATGGAAACGGCCTGGAAAGTGGAATGGGACACCGAGATCCGCCATGGCTTGGTTATCAAGAACGCCTGGTTCAAACGCAGCCCCGAGCACGACTGGATGCAGGTTTTGGGCGACGCCCGCGTTTGTGAGCTGTTCGTTCCGTATCATCGCGGCAGCCCACGCTTTTGGGACGTGACGCAGTACACCTTTGAGCTGACGCGCGTCACCGCCGATGATGCGGGACCGCACGGTAAGATTCATATCAGCAACAACGGCCGAGCCACGATTCCTTGCGTGGTGGAAGAGATCAAGGATCGCGGCGTCATCTGGAAAGACAACCGCGGCGTACGCCGTGGGCATACCATGTTGCTGTGGGCCTGCATCGACGCGGCCAACTATCGCTATCTCGTCGAATACGGCTTCCAGGACGACGGCTGCATCACCTTCCGCTGCGGCGCCACCGGTCATAATCTTGGCGGCAACGAGTATGTTCCGCACATGCACAATGTTTATTGGCGCGTGGACGTCAACCTCGACGGCAAGGACTACAACACCGCCCAGCTCATGGAGCGCATCGAGCCGAAGCAGGGCGACAAAACCAAGGCCGACGTCATCCACACCACCTTCAACGGCGGCAAGGAAGGTTTCGCCGACTGGGATGCCAGCAAATTCACCATGCTGCGCGTGATCAACACCCAAAAGAAAAATGCACGCGGCGAAAACTACGCCTATGATGTCATGCCGGCGCGCATGGGCAATTCCCGCCACTTTGGCAACGGCGAAGCGTGCACGCAGCACGACTTCTGGGTCACCAAGGCCGACCCCAAGGAGATGACCTACCGCGACCTGCCCAAGTACATCAACGGCGAGAATATCGAGAACACTGACATTGTGATCTGGTACTCCTCACCGGTGTTTCACGAACCGCGTTCGGAGGACGGCAAGATCGTCAACGGCCAGCTATGGGGTTGCACCCACGTTGGCTGGGCTGGTTTCACGTTCAGGCCTAGCAACATTTTCGATCAGACGCCGCTTTATCATCCATATAACACTGGGACTCCGCCCCAGCAGGGCAAGGGCAAGGGCGGTTTTGGCAAGAAGGGCGGCGGTGGCGATTAGAGCTTATCGGGTGGTCGTAGCACAGGCCGGCTCGCCTGTTTTGGTTTCAAACAGGCGAGCCGCCTGTGCTACGGCAGGCAACACACAATGTCAATCAGGAGCAATTACATGAAAAAGATAAGAATTGCAGCAACGTTGATCGTGATCGCTTGGTTGGCAATAAGCCAATTGGATCGAGGTGCTGTGCAAGGCCAGCAACCGCCGAAAGCCGCGCCCGCGCCATATGCCCATTCAGTCATTCTTTACTTGAAAAAAGACACGCCGCCTGCCAAGGTGGAGGAGTTAATTGCCGATTGCCACAAGACGCTCGGCAAGATCCCCAGCGTCCGTGGCCTGTGGGTCGGCCGCCGCGCGGAAAAGACATCGGCGTCATTCGCCGACAAGGATTTCAGCGTCGGCCTGGTGTTGCTGTTTGACAACTACGATGGGCTCAAAGCCTACGAAGTGGACGCCACCCATCAAAAGCTGGTGCAGACCTACATGCCCTTCATCGAGAAGATCGTGGTGTATGACTTCGAGAACCAGATGAAGTGACGCCAATCCGGAGTTGTTATGCGTCCGCGCACCCTGGCGATTTTGGCCTTTGTCTTGCTGGTCGGCTCCGTGGGCCTTCGCCAGGTGGTCACGTATTTTGGGCTGTTGCCGGTGTCGGAAGAAGTCGTCCTCAAAAAAGCTGTCGGTCTGACGGTCGTTTACTACGTCAACGGCAAAGCCAAGTCGCAGGTCATATCTGAGCCGGCTGAGTTGAAGGACGCGCTGGCCGCGCTAAAGATTGACCCGCGCGAAGAGTTTTACACGCATTACTACGGTTGGGGCAACGGAAGCAGTGCCTCGGTGGAGTTTTGGTTTCCCGATGGCACTCGCCGCCGCCATGCCATCGAGGGGCCTGTCCATTTGGGCAGCTATCGTGTGGACCCGGCCTTTTTTCGAAAGCTGGTTGAGATCATTAACAAGCGCGAAGGCAAGGCGATCGATCTTTCGCGCGGTCCGCCAGTGATTCCAGGCGTCTTCATTGATGACGGCAAGTTGAATGACCAGTGGGACAACTCAGGGGGCAAGGGATGGTGATTCCGTGAACGAGCAAGAGAACCAACCAGCGGCGCCTACGCCGGCGCCCGAAGCGAAGCCCCTGGCGCCGCCAGCGCCGCCCAAGAGCCGGCCGCGCGATGACCGCAAAAGCGGCGGCTTCAACAAACGCCGGCAGAGCGAAAGGTCCGGCCCGGTGCCGGCCGAAAGCGTGCAAGTCATTGCGCCGCCGCCTAGCATGCGCGATCTCGACGTGGACATTGAAGGCGAGCTGGAAGCGGCCATGGCCGGGTTTTCCGGCCAGGAGTTGCTCACCCCCGAGCCGAAGCCGGCTGCGACGGATGCGCCCGTTGAGTCCGGCCGCAAAAAGGGCAAAGTCATTTCGATCCACGGCCCGGATGTGTTCATTGACGTGCCTGGCGGCCGCAGCCAGGGCGTCTTGCCGATGATGCAATTCCCGGACGGCCCGCCCGCGCTGGGCGACGAAGTGGACGTGCACATCGAGGGTTACGACCGCGCCAACGGATTGTTGATACTGACGCGATTGGGCGCCGCGGTCCACGCTGACTGGTCAAGCATTGCCGAGGGGATGACGGTCGAGGGCCGCGTCACCGCCGTCAACAAGGGCGGGCTGGAAGTCGACGTCAACGGCATTCGTGCCTTCATGCCGATCAGTTTGATCGATATGTACCGGGTTGAGAACGCCGATGGCTATCTCAATCAAAAAATGATGTGCATGGTGGTGGAAGTCGTGCCGTCGGAGCGGAACCTCGTCGTCAGCCGGCGAGCGTTACTTGAACGCGAGCGCGAAGAGCAACGCGAAAAACTGTGGGCGGAGATCGCCGAGGGTCAGATTCGCACCGGCGTTGTGCGTTCCGTCCGCGACTTCGGGGCCTTCGTCGATCTGGGCGGCGCCGATGGTCTGTTGCATGTCAGTGAAATGAGCTGGTCTCGCATAGAGGATGCGAGCAAAGTTGTGCAGGCAGGGCAGACGGTCAAGGTCGTGGTGCTGCGGGTGGACAAGGAACAGCGCAAGCTCAGCCTGGGACTCAAGCAGCTTCAAGCCAGCCCGTGGGACGACATTGAGAACAAATACCCGCTCATGAGCGTTGTCACCGGCAAGGTGACGCGGCTAATGGATTTCGGGGCTTTCGTCGAGTTGGAGCCGGGCCTGGAAGGGTTGATCCACGTGTCGGAATTGGCCGGGCATCGCGTCTGGCGCGTGGCCGACGTTGTCACGGAAGGTCAAGATGTCAAGGTGATGGTGCTGAACATCGACCGCGACGCACGGCGGATCGCCCTGTCGCTGAAGGCAGCCTTGCCCAAGGAAGAGCCGAAGGTCGAGGAAGAAGCGGAAGAGGAGGAAGACCATTGGATCCCGCCGCCGCGGATCACGCCGCTGCGTGGCGGTTTGGGCGGTTGAAGCAACGAGCGGCGGGGTTTATCCCCGCCGGGACAAGCCCGGCGGCTCGTCGCGAATCGCCTTAGTGTCGTTTGAGTCGCGAAGGGACCCCGCGTCATGTTCCTGCTCGAGCCGGGCGAGACCGCTTATGATTTGAAATGGCGCATGTTCGGCGTGGATGTGCGAGTTCACCCCATGTTTTGGCTGGTATCAGCCATTATGGGGTTTTCGCTTTTGAGCGGTCCGCACGGCGGCGTCCAGCTTTTTGCGATTTGGGTCGGCTGCGTTTTTGTTTCCATTCTGATTCACGAACTTGGCCACGTCTGTGTGTTTCGACTCTGGGGAGTCGATGCCCACGTCGTGCTCTATGCCTTTGGCGGCCTGGCGGTGCCCCACCGTCATCTTTACAACCGCTGGAAGCGCATCGCCGTCAGCCTCGCAGGGCCGTTCGCCGAATTCCTCATTGTTGCATTGATCGGCGTTGCATTGGCCGCCATGGGTTTGGACCAGTTGCAGGCAGGCGTAAACAAGATCCTGTCGATCTTCGGCATTCCTTTTAGGGGAACGACCGTCATTGGGCTCGACCCGCTCGCGGAAAAGGCGGTGTCTTTTCTTTTGTGGATCAATCTCTTCTGGGCTCTGTTGAATTTGCTGCCAATCTACCCGCTCGACGGCGGCCAGGTCAGCCGCGATTTATTGGACATCATCAAGCCCGGCGGACAGGGCGTGCGGCTGGCGCTGGGCATGTCATTGGTGTTGGCGGGCCTGTTAACTGTCCACTGCATCATGTCGGAGCATGACAAGCCTTTGATTCCGTTTTTGCCTCCGCTCGGCATGTATTCAGCCATGATGTTCGCCATGTTGGGGGTGCAGAGCTACCAGATGCTCCAGCACGAATCGAATCCGCCCTGGCGACGAGAAGATTGATTGGGAGGGAGTGTGCTTGGTCGTAGGCCGGGCTTCCCAGCCCGGCCCGGACGGCCTGGGAAGGCCGTCCTACCAATACGCTAAGTGACTTGACCCAACCGCCCCGTGCCCTTGGGCTCCAGCAATTTGGCCAACTTTTCCTGCAACTGGTCCTCCGCAGCGCCGGACCAGGCATAAACCGGCACCGCCTTGAAGCCGCCTTCGGCATCGAATGCCGCGACCGGGGCAGGAGTGAGCGGCAAAGCGCCGAGCGATAGCGTGCCGGCGCGCAACTCGAAGGCCGTCATTTGCTCCACTTCCTGCACGTCAATGGTGCCGGGCACAAACGGCGCCGGCCCGTCGGTCACCAGCAATTCTTGCTCCAGCAGCACGGGTGGTTGAATGCTCCCCGGCACATGGCCGCACACCGATAATGGACACAGGCCCGCCATGCCGACCTCGCTGCTGCTGACCAAAAAGCACGGCCCAATGCGTGCGATGCCATCCAGCGGCGGCTTTTGACGGGACAGACGCACCTCGCCGTCATT
>DASRAT010000554.1:0-3281 GCA_035638015.1 Gemmataceae bacterium
CCGCGGCGAGGCCCGTGGCGTTGGCGGCATCTTTTTCGATTATCTGGAGGGCGACCGTGAAAAGCTGCTGGCGTTCGTCCAAGATTGCGGCCATGCATTCCTGGACGCCTATGTGCCGATTGCCCAGCGCCGCAAGGCGGAAAGCCACAACGACTCGCAACGTCGCTTTCAAGAGTTTCGCCGCGGCCGCTATGTCGAATTCAATTTGCTTTATGACCGCGGCACGCTTTTCGGCCTCAAAACCGGCGGCCGCGTGGAATCGATATTAATGTCGTTGCCGCCGATGACACGCTGGCTGTACGATTATCATCCTGAGCCTGGCTCGCGTGAGGCGGAGTTATATGAATTCTTGAAACCGCGCGATTGGGCTTCCTTGAACCAGTCCGTTTAGCCGGAGTCGATTTTGTGTTCGAACCCTCGCGTGCCTTACCCCCCTGGGTCAAAAAACGCGACGGCCGGGTCGTCCCCTTCGACCCGGACGCCATCGGCCAGGACCTATTCGCCGCCGCCGAAGCGCTCGGGCAAGCCGACCCCTTTCTGACCCGCGAGTTGACCGACGGCGTTCTGCATTTTCTGGCAGCCGATTGCCCCGACAACATTCCAGGCACCGAATGGATCGCCGAATTGGTGGTCAAGGTCGTGCGCGAGTTGCGGCAGCCACGGCTGGCGCAGGCGTTTGCCGAGCGCGGCCAGGCGCCGGAAGTTGTGGCCGTCGCCACGGCACCCAGCGATACACCAGCCGAAGTGGTCCGGCGCAGTCTGGAGACCTACAGCCTCGACGCCGTCTTTTCCCGAGACCTGGCGGCCGCCCACCGCGAGGGCCTGCTGGTGCTCGGCGGCCTGGCGGCGCCCAGGGAATTGACTGCCGCGGTGTTAACGCCGCCGGAGCCGTCGGCCACATTGCCGGCCTTGCAGCTGCTCGATGCGGTCCTGGAAACGCGGGGCGGCGTTGCCGGCTGGCTGGCACTGGACGGGGCTGAGTACATTGAGCTGGAAAAGGGTTCACCGCCGCTGCCGCGGCTCTTGGCCCCCGTCCTCCAGGCCGCCGGACTAACAGCTAGGTTGCATCTGAATGTCTGCGACCCGCCCCCCTGGGCAGTGCATGCCGCGCAGGGACCATTGTTTGCTGAACAGATTGTCGGACACAAAGATGCTTTCCATGCCGCGGCCGCCGTGGTGGAGGCCGTACTGCATCTGGACCGACAGCACTGCCCGTTTGCGATTGATTGGCACCTGAGCGAGCGCGATTTCGCGGCCTCCGCCGACACCAACCGCGGCGAGTTACTAGAAGCGATGGTGCGGGCAGCACTAGGCGACTATCCCGTCACCTTTGTCTTCAACCGGCCGCGCCGACTCATGGCGTTAGGCCCGGGACTGGACCGCCTGCATGCCTGCTTGCTCATGACCGTTGGACTAAATCTCACGCGCCTTTTGGAACACACCGGCATTAGCGATGACGTGGAGTTGTTCCTCCGCAAGGTTGCCAGCCTGGCACGCTTGGCGGTGAGCGCCGGTGTTCAAAAACGCCAATACCTGCGCGGCACGCTACACGAAACCGGTGGCGAGCGGTCCTTTCTCCAGCGCGGTTTTCTCCTGGACCGTGCCCGCCTGCTGATAAGCCCGCTAGGCCTCGACGGCGCCGTTCGATTGCTGACGGGCGCGGGCATGCATCAAGGCAAAACGGGGCTTGATCTGGCCCGGCGTGTGTTACAAACTCTCGAGCAGGTGTTGGAAGAAGAGGGCAAACGACGGCTCGTCGATTGCGGGTTGGAGATCACCGAGGATCTTACCGGGGCCAAGGACATGACGCCAACTGGGCAACAACTCACGGTGGTCGGGCGCTTGCATGCGGTCACGGGCCGCGGTACAGTGGTGGCCGCCCTCGGCGAAGACGAACGCCTTAGCGTGGATCATGTGGTTCGCCTGCTGGAATTCGCCTGGCGGCACACGGAGGTCGCCTGTTTGCGTTTTCAGCCCCGGCCGGCGGTCCAGCAGCAACCGACTCTATTGGGCTAGGTGGGCTAAATAACGGGTGCGACACTCGTCTCCCCGAATTTATTGTTTGCGGTTAACCGTCATATTCGCTAAACTTAACTATTCACCCATCCATAGCGACCTGGGGATAGCCACCTTTTTAAGGGGGTCCGCGCATGCACCCGGAAGCCGAGAAACGCGCCGCGCATTTGGCCGTGGCTCGGTACGGCGCCGCCGCTGCAAAGGTGCAACACCTTTACGCGGAGGTTCTCCGCGCGCACACCCAGGGGAAATCCGTCGATTTCCTCGAACTTTTGGTCCGTCAAAAGCTCCTGACCGCCGCACAAGCACAAGAATTGCGTGCCGGCATGGACACTACACATTTCGATATTGAGCTACAAGCGCCCGCCGCATCCCCGTCCAAAAACGGCCGTAAACCTGTGGTCGCCAAGCCAACCGCGGAGCTGAATGGTTCCGACCTCCGCCAGCTGGGCAACTATCGCATTCTGCGCCGTCTGGGCGACGGCGGCATGGGGACGGTCTTTCTGGGCTACCATGAGAGCGACCAGCGCCAGGTGGCCATCAAGGTTTTGCCTGAACATCTGGCCGGCAACCAAACCGCCATCGACCGCTTTTACCGCGAAGCCAAAAGCGGCGCCCTGCTAAACCATGCCAACATTGTCCGCATCCTGGCCATCGGTCAGGAACAAGCAACAGGCAGACACTACCTGGTGATGGAGTATGTGGATGGCCCGAGCGCTCAGGAGTTGCTGCAGCGCACCGGCCGGCTCACTGTGGGCGACGCGGTCCATCTTATTTTGGACATCGCCCGCGCCCTGGAGCACGCGCACTCCCGCAACGTCATCCACCGCGACATCAAACCGGCCAATATCCTCGTCACCCAGTCAGGCCTGGCCAAGCTTACCGATCTCGGCCTGGCCAAACGCACCGACGAGGCCAGCCATCTGACTGCCGCCCGCCAGGGCTTTGGCACTCCGTACTACATGCCTTACGAACAGGCCATGAACGCCAAGTATGCCGATGGCCGCAGCGACATCTACGCCCTGGGCGCGACCCTTTATCACCTGGTCGCCGGCGAAGTGCCATTCCAGGGCGCCAACCATCTGGAAGTGGTGGACAAGAAAAACGTCGGGGAGTATCCGCTGGCCAGCTCTTACAACCCCGCGGTGCCGGCGAAATTGAACAGCATTCTCGCCAGAATGTTGGCGCGCGACCCGGCCGACCGCTATCAAACCGCCAGCGAGTTGATCGTGGAGTTGGAACGCTCCGAGTTGTCCGCCGCCGTG
>DASRAT010000555.1:0-2646 GCA_035638015.1 Gemmataceae bacterium
GACGCAGCTGTTGCCGGGTTATCATCCCCTTGACAAGGCGTACGACTACTTCAAGATGGACAGCTTACGGATTTGGGATCCCTCGGAAATTGCCCGCGTGAAATCCGCGATCAAGCAGGCTCTGACCACCAAGGCTCTGCCCAATCTATATTTCAAGGTCCCGCCCGACGACTTCGCCCCGGTGGAGGTCAAGCAAGGCGAAATTCTGATTACCCACCAGGCGGAAATCCGGATCACTGTCGTTTTTCCCAAAAGCGATAAAGGGGAGATGTTGTCGGGTGAAGTGCTGCTATTGGTGAAGATCGTCGCCGCGGCCCCGGAAAACCTGGATCCCTTGGCAACCAATGCGTTTCAGCAGTGGTATGTCAAGTCGGCTCAGATCGTGCGGGGGTTGCCAGTTCCGCAAAGTTAGGACTAGTTGATGTCGTGCCCCTAAATGTCCCTGAGATTCGCCAAGCATTGGGGGAACCGCAAATGATGACACAAGATGAATTGGAGCGCGATCGTTATGAATCGCGTCTTAAGATGCAGCGGGACATTTCCGCAGCCCTCGCCGATGCCCGTCGTGAAGGGGCGGCGCAAGCAGTGGCGCGCGGTCGAGCGCAAGAATTGAGCAGGTACATTCGCAGTTGCCAGCGTTGGTTGCGATTGGCCGAAACGCCTGAAAGCCAACTCCGCGTCATGCAAGTCGAGGAATTGGAGAGGCTTGCTCAGCAATTGGAAAACGAAATGAACGCCAAGTTAGGGAAGAGCTGACCATCGTGAACGCTAAAGCGTCTGGATTGCCATGCTACCCAACTTTTGGAGATTTGCATGCAGCTTCGTAAACAGCGACATGCCAGTTGGCCCGCCCTCGCATTGGCCCTGGCCAGCCTCTTACTCCTGGCCATTCCCTGCAACGCCCAGGAATGGAAACTCGTCTGGCAAGACGAATTCGACAAGGACGGACCGCCTGATCCCGCCAAGTGGGGTTATGAAAAAGGCTTTGTTCGCAATCAGGAGTTGCAGTTCTATCAACCAGAAAACGCCGTTTGCAAAAACGGCTTGCTGATCATCGAAGCCCGCAAAGAAAAGAAGAAAAACCCCAACTACAAGGCCGGCGGCAAAGGCTGGCAAAACCGCGAGTGGATTGAATACACCTCCACTTGCATGATCACCAAAAACAAACACACCTTTACTTACGGCAAATTCGAGATGCGGGCGCGCATCGACACCCGGCCTGGCAGTTGGCCCGCGTTCTGGACGCTCGGCGCCAAGGGCGGTTGGCCCGAAGGCGGCGAAGTCGACATCATGGAATACTACCGCGGCATGGTGCTGGCCAATGTTTGCCACGGATTGAAGGGCAAGCAAAAATGGGTGGACACCAAGGTGCCGCTGGAGAAACTCGGCGGCGACAAATGGTCCAAGGAGTTTCACATCTGGACGATGGAGTGGGATTCCAAGCGGATCGATCTGTTTTTGGACGGCAAGCTGCTGACGCATTTCAACGTTGCCGACGATGACGAGCCGGGCAAGGACAATGCCTTTCGCAAGCCGCATTACATGCTGATAAACCAGGCCATCGGCGGCACCAACGGCGGCGATCCGTCGAAGACGGATTTTCCCGTCCGCCTGGAAGTGGATTGGGTGCGAGTCTTCCAGGCGGCGGAGCAGAAAAAGCTGACGCAGTTGGACATCCGCCAATGGCTGGTTTCTGGCCTATGACACGGTAAACAAGATCACCGTGTAAAGGATCAAGCCGATGCTGAAAATGCCCAGCATCACGCAAATAATGGCCGTCGCCGCCTGGCGGTCTGACGCATGCAGCGCCTCGCACTCCGCTTCGGGGAACGGCGTGCCGGGGGCACCGATCGGCGCCGGGACTGGCGCCTCAGCAGCCTGGACGGGCCGAAACGACGGTTGAACAGGTGCAGAAATCATGGCAAAACCCTCCCATTAATATCGATGCTGGCGGCGATCCAGTCGGTCGCCGGCGCCGGGCCTCGGGCGCCGCGAACTTCGCGCACATACACATGGCAGCGAACGCAGCTCATGGTCATGTCCATGTAGGCCAGCGTTGCTCCGTCGATGTTTTTGTCCTTGGCTTTCTGCAAGATCGCCTCGACCGAACGCCGAAATTCATTGCTGAATAGCTCGTATTTGACGGTCTTGATGACCTGCCATTCCTCCTTGTTGGTAAGCTGAATCAACTCCTCGGCATTGCTGGCGATCTTTTTGAAATCCGCCAGCGCCAATCCTTCCAGCAAGGTCTGCGAGTGCTTTAGCTTGAGCACCATGACTTTTTTGGCGCCTTCGGAGATCTTGTCTTGTTTCTTGTCCTGGCCTTGTGCGGTGGTCATTGCACTAATGGCGACAATCAGACAAACCATCGAAGCGATGAATTTTTTGCGCATGACTAACTCCTTGTGGAGACGTGATTCGTATGCCATTCTCAAAAGCAAAACACGTGCCGCAAATAATTGGCCCGGCGCATATGTCGCCGCCACGGTGATTTGAAGCGGTCAGCACCGCGTTTTGCGTGGAAATGTGTTGAGATCGCGATAGGTTAACGAAAGGCGGAAAGTGTGCGATTTAGCACACTTATTGAATCGGTCGGGCACAGCAACAAAAAGGGGCAAGGAGAACCGCATCTCCTCGCCCCTTGAT
>DASRAT010000556.1:0-2816 GCA_035638015.1 Gemmataceae bacterium
GACTTCCTCTGCGAAGCCCGGCAAAGTTTGCTAGAAGTGCTGCGCGACGAATTGCGCCTCACCGGGAGCAAAGAAGGCTGCAACAACGGCAACTGCGGCGCGTGCAACGTGTTGCTCGATGGCCGCCTGGTCAATTCCTGCCTGGTGCTGGGCGTCGAAATTCAGGGCAAGAACGTCACGACCGTGGAGGGATTGGCAACGCCTGCAGGCCTGCATCCGCTTCAACAAAAGTTCCTCGAACACGCTGCCTTGCAATGCGGCATCTGCACGCCCGGCTTTCTCGTGGCCGCCAAGGCGCTGCTGGACAAGTATCCCAAGCCGAGCGAAGACCAGGTGCGGCACTATTTGGCGGGCAACCTGTGCCGCTGCACGGGCTACGACAAAATCGTGCGGGCGGTGATCGATACGGCAGCAAACACTACAATGGCAAGCAACTAACTCAACAATTGATTCGAGGTAATCGCGAAATGACGCAGCCGACCCAATTGCCGCCGCATGGCGGTCTGACAGAACCAGTTGACCGCATGGTCCCCGCCGCTGAAGTCGCGGCCTTCACAAAGCAAGCCAGTTCACTCAAGCGCGTTCCCGTCAGCGACGCCGATTTGTCCAGCCTTTATCGCTTCGGCGACGGCGGTCTGAGCCCGCTCACGGGGCCCATGGATCAAGCGACATTCAATCGCGTTCTGGATGAAGAGCACATCGTGCACAACGGCCAGAAATACGCCTGGACGATTCCCATCTCGTTTCCGGTGGACAAGGCGCTCGCGGCCACGCTCAAGAAGGGCGAAACCGTCGCCTTGACCAACAGCAAGAACGATATCGTCGGCACCCTGGCGATCAGCGACATCTTTCCCTTCGACAAAGCCAAGTACATCCAGGGCGTTTATGCCACCACGCGCACCGATCATCCCGGCGGCCACATGGTCATGAACGACGCGCGCGAAATGCTGCTGGGCGGCGAAGTGAAGGTGTTGCCGCAACCCAAGCATCCCGAATACGGTCAATTTGTGCTGACGCCGCGCGAGACACGGGCCCTGTTCAAAAAACGCGGCTGGGCTCGCGTGGTTGCCTTCCAAACGCGCAACCCGCTGCACCGCGCTCACGAATATGCCCTTGTCGCCGGCATGGAACGCCTCACCCGCGAAGGCCATCTCACCGGCGCCGTCCTCAATCCGCTTGTGGGCGAGACCAAGGGCGACGATGTGGACGCCGCTTCGCGCATGCGCACTTACAAGGCCCTTATCGACAACAAAGCTTTAGGCAACGGCGACCTCGATCAAGATTTGTGGAAGAAGGTCGGCTACAGTTTTTACGATAACCTCATTCTCCTGGGCCTGGACATCAAAATGTTCTACGCCGGCCCGAAGGAGGCGATCATGCACGCCATCTATCGCCAGAACTTCGGCTTCACTGACATCATCATTGGCCGTAAGCACGCCGACGCCCCTTACGACGACGGCAAGGACATCTGGGACGGCCTGGCAGCTCAGCGCAAGTTCGACGAACTCAAGGGCGATCTCAAGATCAAGCCGGTCAAGGTCGGGTTCGCGGCGTTTTATGAAGAGCTGGGCCGCGTTGGGCTGGTGGACGAATGTGCCCCCAAGGGTTACAAGCAGGTCTCGATCAGCGGCCGCGATTTGCGCGAAAAGCTGAAATCCGGTATCTTGCCTGATCCGCGCATCATGCGGCCCGAGACGGCGCAGATTTTGATTGAGCGGATGAAAGCGTGAGCCGCTTGCGGCTTAGCTCACCTCTGAAGGCCACCAGAGTGCCAATTCAATCACGGGTTGGCACTCTAGCCTTGCAGTCGGCTAATGACTGGCAAGGAGTTCAAACAATTGATCATTTGGTGATTTGGTTCGCCAACCACACCGCATCGCCTTCACCAAGCCCGCCCTTTTCCTCTCTGGCCGCCAACAGTTTCTTCAGGGCATTCAACTTTACTTGCTGATTCAGCATCTGAAACTGCGTGCGATTCCAGTCGCAGTTTTTGATGCAGTCCTCCAGGTAGCCGTCCGCCCGCTCGGGTTTACCGTTCAAACTGTAGCCGTAGACGATGAGAAAAGGCACGCCGTCCACGATGGTAATCGGCGTCAGGGGCCAATCGGTGAATTTTGTGCCGTCGAGAAAATGAGGTTGGCCAAGCGCAGGAGAGCGAAATTCTTGGTTCGCCTTGGCCGTAAAGAGCATGCGGCAAAGGATAAAAACTTGGTCCTCAAATTGGTAGGTCTTGGCCAGCTTGCGCAACTCTTCACAAGCTTTTTCCTGACCCATATCCTGCAAAGCGCGTGCGGCGCGGATGTAAGGCTCGGCCCTATAGTCGCGGACGTTATAGAACTTTGGCAGCGTTTTCAGAGTGGCTTCGATATTTTGCGCCTCGGCAGCGTCGCGGGAGTGCCAAAGCCAGACGAACGCAGCTGCGGCAACCAAAGCCAATAATGCTAATCGTTTTGCTTTCATGAGACGGTGCCTCCATCGCCCCAGCCTACCAAAAGTTCAGCTCAAATGCAAAATCTGGGCAAACACATCCAGCTTGCCCAGTCATTTGCGGTTTCCGATGCAGCGTAATCTGACAATCTTCAATCAAACTCGCCTGGCATCTTTTCGCCACTTCGCGCATTATCCCGCCCGCATCGGCCAGCCGCTTCCCGCCGCGGCGCCGGTCACGTCATGAAGATGGGAACCGGAACTCCCGTCTCGACCCCAAGTCTTTGAGGGTGACCCGTGCGCAATCACCTGGCAAAAAAATTCGTTGCACTGTCGTTGCTTGTCCCGCTCGGCTTGCTGACGGTGCGATCGCCTGCCGAACTTCATGC
>DASRAT010000557.1:0-7139 GCA_035638015.1 Gemmataceae bacterium
ACAAAGCTGCGTGACAGGGTAGGCAAAAGGCGTGCTGGTCGGGTGGAATCGGTTGGCGGCAAATCCAGCAGAGATTGGGGTAAACGATTTGCAACAGGCCACGGGCGAGGGTGAGGAGGGCCGAAGATTTAGCGGGAGGAAGACTCATGGTGCTATGGCGCAAAGTCAACAACCGACGCAATTGAAGGTTATGGCAACTCACGCCAGGTTTCACGGCCATAGCAATTTCCGGTTCTTGTCGTAGTCGTCATAGACATCCATTTCAGGGTCATTCCAGCCCGCGCGTTCACCTGACGCCGCCAATTGCAGGCGTTTCTCTTCATCGGAAGGCGAATCGTCGTCGTAAACCAGGTTTTTGATCTGATCGTAAACATCGGCTTTCACAAGCACATAGCACTCATTGGTCCGAGGATCAACCAAACGCAGGGGCTCACCGGCTCCCTTGTTCAGGGCTTGTTGTTGTGGCTCATTCAGCTCCAGTAGCATGACTAAACTCCTTCGCGGTTAATACTTCGCCATCTCCCCACTACCGCGTCCCGCGCCAACCTTTTTCAGCACTTCCGCCGTCCCATTCATCATAAACTTTAACTCGCTGCCAATGGCCAAGAATTGCCAGCCTTCCTCCAAGCGCAACAGCGCCTCGTCGGGATTCATGCAGTGGTATCCGGGCGCAACGCCGTGTTTCTTGCACGTCGCCAAGATGTGCTTGAGCGCCTGGTTCGTTGCTTCCGCGCTGGCCGGCTTGCCTTCCTTGGATCGCATGCTGGCGGCCAGGTCGTTGGGGCCGACGAAAATGGCGTCGATACCGGGCACCGAAAAGATGGCGTCGGCGTCCTCTACCGCCTTGATGTGTTCGCACTGCAGGATCACCAGCAATTCATCATTGGCCTTGGCGTAGTATACGTTGGGCGTGGCGGCGAAGTTCAGCGCGTGTACGCTGCCGCCGACGCTGCGGTCGCCGCGGGGCGGGTAAAGCATGGCGGATACGGCATATTCGGCCTCTTCACGGGTGTTGACCATTGGCACGACCACGCCGTGGGCGCCATTGTCCAAGACACGTTTGATGTGATCGTGGCGATTGGCCGGCACGCGTGCCAGGGCAACACAGCCGGCGTCCGCCACCGATGCGAAGATATGCGCCGCCGTTTCCCAGTCGCACAGGCTGTGCTCGATGTCCACGGTCAGCCAATCCAGTCCGCTGCGGGCCATGAACCGGGCTGCGGTGATGCTGGCCAGAGACAACCAGGTTCCGATGGCGGGCTTGCCCGCTTTCAAGGCGTGTTTTACTGCATTAGGTCGCATGGATTGGCTTTCGTGGAAGGGAGTTAATCTTCGTAATGCCGGCGCGGCAGCGGCGGGAGCTTGCGCGGCGGTTTTTTCTTCATGGGCGGCCCGCCTTGACGTGGAGCGTCGTCGGACTGAATGTCCAACTCCTCGTCGTGGTAATGCGGGTCTTCGAACTCTTTGTCCGTTCGCGGACGTGAGCTGTTGGGATTGGTCGGTGAGTCGCTCATGGCCCATCCTCAGGGGTGCCAGGGGACAGTAATTAGGGTTGTTGTATGGCGGCTGCCAAAAACGTGCAAGCGGTCAGCTGCCAGGTTTGGAGGGCAATATCACTGGTTACGCCGTTATGGCTGCAGCGCTTCCTCGGCGGTGACGATCATCCGGGCAATTTCGACCAGTTTGGCGTTCTTGTCGCTGGCAATCTTCTGCAACCGGCGGAAGGCGTCATGCTCGTCCAGGTTGGCCTTTTTCATCAAGAAACCCTTGGCCCGCTCGATAATCTTGCGATCTTCCAAAGCTTGCCGCAGGTCGGCAGCTTCTTGGCGCAGCGCCAAGAACTGCGTGAAACGCCGCGTCGCCAATGCAATAACAGGTTCCAAATCGGGCTGTTTGATGGGTTTGACGAGATAGCCCATGATGTGGTCCGCTTCCGCACGCTTGATCAATTCCGGGTCGTGGAACGCGGACACGAGGATGACAGGAATCGGACGCTGTTTGTAGATGGCCACGGCGGCGTCAATGCCGTCCATTTCGGGCATTTTGATGTCCGTTATCACCAAATCCGGCTCCAGCGAGGCACACTGGGCGACCAATTCCTTGCCGTTGGCGGCCACGCCGACGACGTTATGGCCCAAGCGCGGCAAAATCCTCTTGAAGTAGTCGCGCATGTCCTGCTCATCGTCGGCAACCACAATGCGCAAGGAATTTGTCATGAGCCTTCTCGCGGCAAAACAAGCACGATCTCTGCACCCTGGCCCTGGCCAGAAGCGGTGGTAATCCGTCCCCCATGGGCTTCCGTTATTCTTTTAGCAATTGCCATGCCAAGACCGGTTCCCTTGGTTTTGGTCGTGAAAAACGGCTCGAAAATGCGCCGTTGTTGCTCAGCGGTCAAACCGGGGCCGTTATCGCGCACCGCAATGCGAACGGCAGGCCGGCCTGCGAGATGCACGTCGGAGCAAGTTACGGTAATCTCCACTGGATCTCGACACGCCGCCAGCGCATTTTCCAGGATGTTGCGAAAAACCTGTTGGAGGCGGAAACTGTCAATCATGCACTGGACGTCGATATCGCCCAGCTCTTCGCGCAGGCAGGCGTCTCTTCCTTTGCGCGCCAGCTCCAGAGCGGCCCAGGCCTGACGCCATACTCCCACGAGGCCTGTGATTTCGCGTTCGAGTTTGATGGGCGCCGCATAACCGCGCACTTCCTCGTAAAGCTGCTGCAAATGGTTCTGAGCGATTTGGGCACGATTGACAAGGTCGGTGGCCTCCGGCCGGTCTTCGACTTCCATTGCCAACATTTCGAGGCAAACCTGGCTGCGGGCCAGTGCGTTGCCGCTTTCGTGAGCCAAACCCGTCACCATCTGTCCAATGGCGGCAAGGCGTTCCGTCTGCAACAGCCGTTCCTGTGCGTTTTTGCGTTCGGTGATATCCAGAAAGGCGCCCACTGCGCCGCGGCCCCGACCATTTTCGTCAAGCAATGGAGCGGCATGGCCAAACAGAGTGACCGCGTCCCCATCCGCAAAGACCACGTCGAATTCGACGTCGCGGACTTCTTGGCCCTGCGCCGCCGCGCGTTGCATCGGCATCATGGCCGCGGGCAACTCCTGGCCGCTCTGAAAGACTTTGAAATCGGGCCGTTGCTCCACAGGCGCGCTGAGGGAGGCGTTGGCATCGGGGGCCAGACGCAGGAGCCGGGCCAGGGACTTGTTGACGCGAATGAACTCGCAACCCGGATCTTCGGAGATGGCAATGCCAATGGGGACGACCTCCAGCAAGGTGGCCAGGTCGGCCATGCGGCGCTGGATGTCTTGGTTGAGTTGGACAATTGTCTGCTCCGCCCGTTTGCGTTCGGCGATGCCGGCCAGGCGGGCCCGCAGCAGATCGACGTTGACCGGCTTTAACAAGTAATCGGCCGCGCCCTGGCGAACCGCGGCGATGGCCCCCTCCAGATCGGCGTAGCCGGTGACGATGACGATGGCCGCCGCGGGAGCGAGGTGCCTGAGTTTGGGCAATAATTCCTCCGCGCTGCCGTCAGGCAGTTTGCGGTCCAGGACAATGGCATCGATCGTTGCCCAATCCTGGCGGTCGAGAGCTTCAGAGGCGGAGCCAGCGGTTGCCACGCGGTAGCCGTCAAGATCCAGCACGTCCAGCAAATTGGCCCTGGCGTCGACATCGTCTTCCACCACCAAAACGTAAAGAGGAATCGGCGCCTGCATCCTATCACCCATGTGTTGCTGGCTGGCCCGCAGTCAGGTTTTGCAAGGTGCTCAACAGCCCCGCAACATCGAACGGCTTGTAGCACACCGCATCGGCGCCCTCGGACACCACTTGTTGAACGAGTTGGTCCAACTCCGACCGATGCCCGGTGATGACGATGGTGCGTGCCAGAGGGTTATTTTCCCGCACCAAACGGTACACTGTGCCGCCATTGCCTTGAGGGAGCCTCATGTCAATCAGTACGACCTTGTAATGGCGGTCCTTGAGCCTGTCGGTCGCTTGTTGCTCGTCGTGCGCCAGGCAAACACGATAGCCGCGGTCGCGGAACAGGTCCCATAGGCTGGCGCAGAGATCAGGATCGTCATCAACGATCATGACCAACGGTTGATCGAGAGCAGTGTTCACCAGCCCCAGGAGCCGGGGCAAATCCACTGGTTTGGAAAGAACTTGCCACGCCCCGGCGGCGAGAGCGTCCTCGGCGGTGCCGCTGCTGGCATAAGCCGTGACCACCATGGCCACGGTTCCGGCCTGGAGTTTCTTGATCTGCCGATATAGCTCTAGTCCGCTCATTCCGGGCATCTTCAAATCGAGCAGGGCAACGTCGTAGGTGTTTTTTCGCACCAGTTCCAAGGCGCTAAGGCCTTCGTGGGCGATGTCCACATGATAGCCCAGGTCGGTCAAGATGTCCGACAGGTTGCGGCAGGTATCGACGTCGTCGTCCACAACCAGAATGGACGGCAGGTTAGTCTTCATGTCGAGGTCCCCTCATTTTCCATGACCGCGGCAAGACGCACGGTAAAGGTGCTGCCTTGGCCCGGCTGACTGGCAACTCGCAAGCTGCCCTTGTTCTTGTCCAGGATGGCGCGAGCGATTGCAAGCCCCAAGCCCATGCCGCGGGCCTTGGTGGAGTACAACGGCTCCATGATCCTGCTGAGGTGTTCGGGCGGAATGCCGCTTCCTGTGTCGGTGACAGAAACCTCGACGGCGTCGCCAACTGCCTGGGCGGTAATGGTCAGACTGCCGCCCTTGGGCATGGCTTCCCGGGCGTTGCGCATCAAGTTTCCAAAAACAATTCGCACCTGATCGAGGTCGGCCAGAACCTTCGGCGACTGGGGCGGAATTTCAATGCTCACCACACAGTCCGCCGGCAGCGGATTGGCTTCCAGGGCTTCCTCCACGCATTTCCGAACAGAGGTGGCATTGAGGTTGGGAATGGGCAGGCGGGCAAAATTGGAAAGGGCGGTGATGACTCCATCGGCCAAAAGAACTTGGCGCTCGATGCGCTGTAGGTGTTCGGTTTTCTTTTCCGGCGAAGGGCTGCGGGCGTTGAGGAGAAAGTATACCGACGTCTTGACAACATTGAGGGGATTGCGCAATTCGTGGGCAATGCCGCCGGCCACCTGACCGATGGCGGCCAAACGCTCGGCCCGTTGATGACGGGCAACGTATTCGGCCTGGTATGCATCTTCGATTTTTGCCAGGTCAAGATCGAGCAGGGCGTTCAGTGAGCGGACCACTGCTTCCAACTCGTTGACGCTGCCCTGCCAACGTTCGTGCAATGCACGAAGCAAGCCGGCTCTCAGGCGCGACAGGGCGACGTTGGTGTAGACCTGGTCGAGGCCAATTTCCACATGCTTGCGGCCAACTCGCCAACGGCGCAGGACGTAGGCACTGTCGTAGTTGCCGGAAAACAATTCGCGGACCCAAGTTAGTAGTGTGCCCTTGAGCCGCTCGATTTGCGCTTTGCCGCCGGTAATGACTTTGAGGGCGTCGGGGTGTTGCTGAATTTCTTGGTAAAAGTCATCAATGAGTGCCGGGAAACTCGGCTCCAGCAAGGGGCCGACGGATTGGACTCTTTTGGCGTCCTCCGGCGTCCACCCCACATAGGCCTGCAACTCTTGATAACGGCGAAACAGTGCGGCGGGATCAGTGGCGATTTCCATCGGTGAGTCCCAAAAAACGCAAAAACCCACCGCTCCGCCAACAGCGGTTGCGGTGGGCTTTCATTACCCGAGTATAGAGCACCCGCCTTGAGTGCCGCCCGTCATCTTAGTCGATGACCAATCAAAAAGAAGGGTCAGGCAGGGGACGGCAGTTAGCTGGCCTCTGCAAGTTGGGTGCTTTGTAGCTGTTGGTTGCGGCGGCGAACGGACTGCCGGCCGTTGATCTGCATCAAGAGTTTGCCCAAGCCCACGTGGGCGACAGGCAGGAAAGCTTGCCAATTCTTGCGAGCAAACTGCGCCGTCTCGTCGGGCGTTTGCCGGCCCGCGCGACACTCTTCATACCAGGTGCGAGCGGCGAACTGAGCGGCTAGGCGTCGTGCTTTCATGATTACCTCGCTTGCATGTGGGTCGGAACTCAAAGGTCACCACCATTTATTGGCTCCCTTCGGCCTGGTTTGTTTTGCAACTGTTGTGCCAAGTCCTTTCGTTCGCCACCTTCCGACTGCGCGTGTCCAAGTTGAACATGCCAGGTTCTCCAACGCCTGCTGCGGAAACCGCAATAAATACTGGTCCCACACTTATTTCTTGCAACCGATCCGCGGACCAAATGTGGGCGGTCAATTGACCAATTGTGCGCAGCTGATGGGCGATTTGAATACATACGCTGGAATTGATTTCAAACAAAGCGGTTTGCCCGCAATGCGCAAACTGCCCTCTTCAGCAAACATCGCCGCGAATTGCAGTTATTCAAAATCTTTTCCACATAAAAAGAAAAGGGCTTGACATGACCGTTGAGAACAAGGTAATGTCTCGCCTATCATCCACTCGTGAGGGGTGGTTTGAAGCGGCTATGAAAGCCTCGGTCCTGCGGAAATCCGCGCGGCCGAGGCTTTGTTTTTTTCTCCTCGTCTTATGAACGGGCGCGGGAGATGGTTCTCGACGGACCATTTCTGAAATGCGGGCATGTGGAGCCGTCAAGGAGGGCCATGCCCGCCAGACCCATTAGCAAGGAGAAGAACATGTTGGTACTCACACGTCGTTGCGGGGAAGAGATCGTCATCGGTGGCAACATCCACATCACGGTCGTAGCCATTCAAGGCAACAAGGTGCGGCTTGGGATCACGGCGCCGCGGTCGGTCAGCGTCGATCGCCAGGAGGTTCACGAGCGCCGCTTTGTGACTGACGGGGAACTCTGCCCAACGCCGGCCATTGTTGTTCCTGCTCAAGACGACTTTGGCATGCTTGCTGGCCGATAGGCCGAGAGCGAATGGAGCTGCGCCGCAACCCACTTGCCAATGCTTTCCGCTCACACGTTTTTTTGGTTTTCCCCTTGCACTGTGAACGTATGTTCAGTTATGATGAAGGTAGCAAGAGGCCAGGAGAGTCAGTGTCTCCTTTGGAGCCCGCTGAAAAACTACCTCCATGATGCGATATGATGAAGGTTCCGGTCAGGAGGGTTGTTGCATCATGTTGAAAG
>DASRAT010000558.1:0-3169 GCA_035638015.1 Gemmataceae bacterium
GGCGGCGCCGGCGGCAAGCCGAGCGGTCCCCTCGCCGACGAAATCACGAAAACCTTCGGCGATTTCGCCGCTTTTCAGGCTCAAATCAAGCAAGCCGGCGTGTCGCGCTTTGGCAGCGGCTGGGCCTGGCTGGTGTACGCCGGCGGCAAGCTCTCCATTATCAGCACCGCCAATCAGGACAGCCCCCTGATGAACGGCCAATATCCCGTTCTGGGCGTCGATGTCTGGGAACACGCCTATTACCTGAAGTACCAGAACAAGCGACCCGATTATCTCGACGCCTGGTGGAATGTCGTCAACTGGAACGCCGTGGCCAAGCGGTTCAGCGACGCCAAGGCGGGCAAATAGTGAACGGTGGTTGGCTTTGAAAAAACAAGCCCACGGCTAACGCGCCGTGGGCTTTATTATTGCCGGCTGCGCGCGTTGGGTGTTGCTCCCGGTTTTGGACATTCTGGCCCCAGTGCCGCCAAGCGGAGGCCGGATGCAACTGGAACTTGCATTTCACGTGATACGGTGTGCAACGAATCCGGAATAGTCCCTCTGTAGCAACTATTGATTGGCAATAGAGTTGTGGAAACAGCCCAATGGCAAAAAAGGCTTTGAAAGTCGCTGGGGGGGGTGAAATGAAACGAATAATGTGCCAAGATCGGGAGGGACACCCGTCAGCGTCCATTGCTCTTGACTTCATTCTTGGAGGAGCTATAAGCCCTAATCCGATAAAACGGAAATGGTCCAGGGCGGACAAGGGGAGAAGCCATGCGCCGAAAGTGGACGTTGTATGTTGCGGCCAGCATCATGTTGGGCACTATGGGTTGCCAGAATCACCCGGACTTGAAACCGCCGCCGGGGCCGGAAATGTTGTCTGTCCCCACGGATCCGCGTTTTGCACAGGAAGCGCGTTTTCCTGCCAGTGAGCTGGCCAACGATCCCGTCAAGCAAAGGTTGCAGCAGGACGGCTTGAGCCAAGTGCGTGGCCCACGATCTCAAGGCATGGGGATGGGCATGGCCGGCGGGGGCATGCCGCCAAATTAGCGTTGGTCCGCGGGGCCAAAGCGCTTAAGCATTTCGCGAAGAGCTGTCACAATGGCAGTTTGTTCAGAAGCCGCCAGAGTAACCTCCCTCGTGGTTTTGCGAAGGCCCGACCAGCGCAGAATCACCGGCCAGCCAGCGTTTGCAGCGGCTTTATTGAATTGCTCTCGAATGCGCTGGCTCCACATGAGGCCGAAACGATCTCGAAACTTCAGCCACAAGCAATCGAATTCCGCGTGATCCTGCCAGCGCCGTCGTGTGGCCAGCCAAGCGATCCAGCACGCGGCTGGTAAGAGCCAATGATTCATATGTTTCATTGCAGGCCAGGATTCTTGAGCATTCATCAACAATAGCAACTCCACAGCGCAAGCCGTTCCCACCAGCAAAACGGGAATGCCAAGTCGCGTCGGCAGATAATTGAGCACGGCGACAACCAAGGTGCCACAAATGAAAGCCACGCGAAGCGGATCGAGCAACGGCGTATTCAAGATGGCATTTTCCGCCATTGGCAGCAGCAAAACGCCCAGCAGCGCCAACAGCACGAAATTCCAGGCGGTGACAATAGGCCGTCGCGCGCCCAGCACCGCGATGCCGGCGCAGCCCGTCAAGCAAAGCGCAATGTAGCTGGGTGGCCCTGAATTGGCGCCCGCTTGAAGCACGCAGAACCATGCCAACCACGCCGACGCCGTCCAGCTCAAGGCGTGGATCAAGGTGGTGCTGCGGTTGGCAAGCCAGGCTTGGGCCAGGGGATAGGCGCTAGTCAAAAAAATCGTGCTTTCAATCCAGTCCATTGACAACCATAAGCGGTTTGAGATTTGTTGCGAAGCCGCCAGCGGCTGGTCTCTGTCAATTTGTATCACTTACGCAGCTTGCCATCTCGCCGCGTCCGCCGGATTATCCCAAATCCGCCAATCCGCCACTCCGCTCACGTCCGATGGAACAGACGAGGAAGATTGGCCGAATCCGGGCTGGAGTCAACGGATCGGCAGCCGCGCGCGGTCCGTTAGGAGGACAACACCATGAAATGCTGCACCACCATGATCCTCGCGTCTGTTGTGTTAATCGTGGCTGTCCCCGACGGCTCAGCCCAGCTTTTCGGCAGCAAAAAAGCTAAAGTTCCACCGCAGCAACGCGTGCCGGAACTCATAGTTGCCCTGCGCACAGACAAAGATGCTCATAAGCGGGCTGACGCCGCGGAGGAACTGCGGCAATTTGAGCTCAAAGATTTCCCGGAAATAGTGCCGATTTTGATCGATGCTCTTCAGACCGACCCCGCGACCAACGTCCGCATCGAAGCGGCGACCAGCCTGGGCCGTTTACGGCCTGTATCGGCGCCGGCGGGCCTGGCCCTGGAAAAGGCGGCGGCCAACGACGCCGATTGGCGTGTTCGCCTGCAAGCCAAAACTTCGCTGGTCTATTACCAACTTAGCGGCTACCACACGCCCAAGAAAAACGATGCCCCGGGCGCGGGCTCACCGGGCCGCACCGACGAACCGCCACTGGCAGGTCCGGGCGTTGCCGGCGAGTGGTGGAAGAACGGACCACCGCCCTCCCCCAAATCGGTGCCTGTTATCCCTGGGCCGCCGTCCAATATCGCCAAGCCGTTGCCTAACAGCCCCCTGCCAAATCCGCCCACTGTCCTGGGCGGTGGCTCGCAAGGGCCGGTGGTGGTCGTGCCGACGCCACCACCGCCGACCACGACACAGCCAGGCCCGACAATTCAACTCACACCGCCCGTTTTGCAATTACCGCCGCAGCCGCAGTGGACCCCTGTCCAACCTGAAGGGCCGATTCTAATGCCGCCGAAACTGTAATCAGCAGCATTTCCAAGTCGGTAGTCGTCACTCGCACCTTGAGGCTCGCTTCCCGTGTCCACGTTTTACATCCTGCCCCCGCGTCCCCTGGTGGGACAACAGGTAATCCATTTTCTGCAAAGCTGGTTCCCCGGTTTAAGCTGGGACAGCGTCAACCGCGCGGAATTGGCCGAGACCTTCAGCGCCGCGGCGTGCAAAAGTCCCGGCGCGTATGTTGTGTTCCGAGAGGATTTGCCCGAAGGCGTCGAGATTCCGCAAGCGCTGCAAAGCGATTTTGGTGCGGAGCCAGGAGACGAGGTTGTGGAAGTGGCGACCGGCAGCGTGCG
>DASRAT010000559.1:0-11879 GCA_035638015.1 Gemmataceae bacterium
ATTCTGGGGCTGGACATCGGTGAAAACGGCGAGGGCTTGCAGGTTGATCCCATCTTCCACGGCGTTCACTCGTATGAGCTGAACGGAACACAAGACAAAATCCTGACCTTTTCCGGCGCCGGCGCTGTCGCCGGCCAACCATGCTACTTGGCCGGCGCCAAACGCATGGTCGTGATCAGTGCGACTTTTTCCTATGCCGAGCAAGCCGAGCTTTATCGCAAGGCTCTGCGGCTGGACAAGATCGAAGACCTCTACGGCAAAGGCTACGCTCCCACTTTCGAGGGCATGAACATCGAGCGCCGCAAGTACAACGCCAAGGAGGGCAAATGGGAAGAGAAATGGGAAACGCTTTACATGTGGGACCCTGATGCGGAAAAGCTTACCGTGGCCCCGTGGCTCGAGAAGTTCTGGAAAACCGCGGTTGTCGACGATGGCCAGGGCGATCTTTACCGCGATGTCATCCACGGCATGTCAGTGACGCCGCTGCCCAAGCTGACCGACGGCACCCCGTATCGTGCCGTTGAGTTGCCGGGCATTGCCAATCGCCAGAAACAAGCGCCGCCCATTCCACCCAAAGACAAGAAGGACGAGCAGCCGCAGGCGAAATCAGGCCCCGACTACCGGCCGTTGGGCAAGCAGCCTCTCAGATTGCACCCCAAGGCCAGCGACAAGGCCGCCACCACCGACAATTTCAGTTTCGCGGACCTGGCCGACGTCAACCTCAAGGACCAGCTCGTCGGCAAAATCAACTGGTTCAGCCCTTATGGCAGCTTCACCGATGATCCCTCGAAAGCCTTCAAAACCGACTTGCCTGCCGGTTTCAAGACCCCCGAGGAAGAGGCCAAGGAAAAAGACTATACCTACAACTTCAAGTCCCGCATGTACCCACCGACCAACGACAAGGCGCTGGTCCGCTTCTTCGACGTCGATGTGGCGCCGGGCGCCGCTTACCAGTACAAGGTCCAGCTGCGGTTCGCCAATCCGAATTACAAACAGAACGTCAAGCTCCTGGCCCACAGCGGCCTGGCGGAGCAGAAAGAGTTGCTGTCCGATTGGCACGAGCGGCCGCCCATTGTCGTCGTCATCCCCACCACCGAGGCGGACTACCGCTTTTACATCACGCACCAAGTGGGCGAATCCAAGTATTTCGTCAGCAAGGCAACGCAAGGAAAGCAATTAATCGATTTCAGCAAAAACGCCGGGGATAACAGTGTGCCGTTCCAGGTGTTCAAGTTCGTGGACATCGTGGCGGGCCAAGAAGTGGCCGACTGGGTGGTGGCCGAGCGCCTGTTGGTGGCGCGCGGAGAACCGATTGGCAGGGAATGCGAGCTGGAAGTCGCGTACTGGCAAAAGCTCCGCACCACGCGGGAGTCCGCCGGCGGCCCCAAGGGCCTCAAGGTGGATATGCGCGTCAACCCCGCCGTGGTGCTATTGGACTTCACCGGCGGCCACGGCCAAACGTTCAAAAGCCCAGCCGGTGTTCCTCTGGGATCAGCCGACAGTGAATTTCAAGCACTGTTATTGATGCCTGATATGACGATGAAGGTGCGAAATTCTCGAGACGACTATGACGAAAAAAGCCTGCGTGCCCAGGAGCGACGAGGGCTATTTGACATGTGGAAGACACGTCTGGAGCAGGCCCGTCAGCAGCCCAAGAAAGACAAGGGTAAATGAGCAAAACGCAAGCAGACAGCTTGTGCCACACATAGAGTTTTCGCTGGCTAACGCAGAGGCGGATTGTTTTCGGGCATGGTTGCAAGAAACATCCACATGTCATCGACCAATCGCACGGCCGCGGCATCGCCGCCCTTGGATTGATAATAGATGGCGCCGGTGTTGCCGCTCGTTTCAAACCTATACCAATCGGCCGGCAACTTCTGTTTTCTGGCCTTGTTTTCGTCATCCTTGGCACGTTTCACCTTGTCGAGATCGACTTGCGCGTGGAAATCCATGCGCAACTTGACGGCCACGTTGCGGTCGGCCGGGCCGCGGTCTTCATCCACGGTCATGATGGCCTTGCGAAACGTCATCCAATCATAGGGGTTTTTGCCGTCGCGATTGATCACCAGAAAATCCTTGGTGAAGTTGACGCCGATCACCAGGTCGTGCCGGCGTGCGGCATGCAAGCTCTCGGCAAGCGGATGGGTTTGGCCAGAAATGGGCTGCGAACGCAGAAAATGCTCAATGCCGGCCTTGTTGGACACGACGACGATTTTATCGCTTGGATAGAACCAGGCCCTGTCGCCTGTTGCAGCTTTGTAATAGCTGAAATGCCTGAAGCGTTCGAACTGAGGTTTCAGCGGTTCCTTGGTCTTGGCATCCAGTGTGGGTTTGAGCGGCTGGTGTTTCCCGGGATCCAATGGCGAGCGCGTGTGAACAATCAGACAAATGTCGTTGCTGAGCGCGGTCGGCGGTTTCAGTGCTTTGATCGCAAGCTCATGCGGCGGCAGCCAGAGCAAGGTCACGCGTTCGATGTCGCTTTCGCGGCAACTCAGGTCTTTGACCAGTTTCCTGGCAAGCTCCAGCGCCTTGCTGTCGCTGCGCCGTCGGTCATCGTTCCACAACTCGCGAAATCGGATGGTGACCATCTCTACGCTGTCCGCAGGAATCAACGTCAGTTCGTCCAACTCGACCGTTGCCGTCCTGGCGACCGGCACATCGGCAGCAACGATCGCTCCATAGGCGATCAAGCCGACAATGAGGAGCAAGATCAAGGCAGGCACCCACGGCAGCGGATTCACGCGCGGCTCCGCCGGCGGACGGCCGCTTTGCTGGCGAACAGCGTCATTGAGCCAGGGGGAAAGATACTGCGTGGTCAGCGTGTCCTCGGCCTTGCGGGGACCGACGTGCGGCGGCGACAGCGGCCCGGCAAACGCGGACCGGCCGCTGCGCGCCGGCGGAAACGAATGCGGCGTGACCACGGGCAGCGGTCCCTGATTGCGCGCGGGAATCAATTGCTCCCGGCCGCAACGCGGACAGTCCACCAGATTGCCGGCGTCGGAGCGGTGGGCCTTCATCTTCTTGCCGCAGCCGCAGCTGAAATGCACGAATCCCGGCGCGGCCGTCTGCCGGGGAATCGCTAAGATGTCATGGCAGCGCGGACATTTCAGGCTGCGCCCGGCAAATTCTTCCTTGGCATGGAACCTCTTGCCACAGTTGCAGCGAAAATCGATCACCATGATAGGATGCTCCCTGCCAACTGAAAGGGGACTTTTACGAGCGCTTACCATTCACGATAACGTTAAACTGGGAAGTCCGGCAAGGATAATCGGGGCGGGCGGGCCTGCCAACATATCAACCAGGCCGGTTATGCCGAAAATGACGACCGTGTAACTTGTGCTGTTGACCCTTTGCGAAACGCTCCCCAATCAGATAACCTTAATACATGTCCGGCAACGAGGAGCAAAAGAAGAACCGGGTGCCCCATGCAAGCGTTATTGAGCATCATCAAGGGTGAAGGCTCGCCGCGGATTTGCGAGCTAGATCCGGCCAAGCCGATTACCGTCGGCCGCAGCCGAGATAACACCATGATCCTCCACGATGAGCGCTCCTCGCGCTTGCACTGTCGTATTTACAATGAAAACGGCCTGTGGATTCTGGTCGACAACAAAACCCTCAACGGTACGCGCATCGGCACCTCGCGGGTCATTGAACCGTTGGTGCTGCACGATGGCATGGAGTTCGACATCGCTGACACGCGGCTGCGTTTCAACATTCCCGGCAGCGACCTGGCCAACACCGTCATGGCGGCCGCCGCCACGGCCAAACAAACTACCAACGAAATCAGCACCATCTGGGACGCGGACGAACTGGCCGTGCTACACGGCTTCATGACCAAGGCCGCCGAAACCAATGAGCCGCGCGAGGTCATTCTCAACGCCTTGCAAACCGTGCTGCGGCAAACGCGCGCCGATGTCACCGGCTTCATCGGCCTGGACGAAGATAACAACCCTCTGCCGCGCCTTATATTGCCCGAGACAGCCTCCGTGGACGCGGTCCTCAGCAAGCAGTTGATCCAAAGCGTCAAGCAGGAAGGCAAGACCATCTGGCTGGCCGGCGCTGACGAGGGCGAAATCGATCAGAGCGACAGCTTGATGCCGTTTGACGACGCCGTTTGCGTGCCGCTGCGAGCGGAGGGAGCGCCGTTTGGGGCTTTGCACGTTTACCGCTCCACGCAAGCCTTCGGCGAGCGCGAAGTCCGCTTCTGCGAGTTGATCGCCAGCCACCTCGCCAATGTGCTGGCCAGGCTGCGCCAGTTCCGCAGTTTGGAGGCGGAAAATGTCCGCCTCAAACGCCGCGCTCCGGTGTCCACCGAGTTAATTGGCGACAGCCCGTCCATTGTTCATCTCAAGCAATTGATTGGCAAGGCGGCGGCCTGCCCGTCCACGGTGCTGATCCAGGGCGAAACCGGCTCCGGCAAGGAACTGGTAGCTCACGCATTGCACCAACACAGCGATCGCCATCGCGGCCCGTTCGTCGTCGCTAACTGCGGCGCCATCGCACCGACGCTTTTGGAGGCCGAATTGTTTGGCTTTGTGCCAGGCGCTTTCACCGGGGCCGACCGCTACCATCAGGGTTATTTCGAGCAAGCCGACGAGGGCACGCTGTTCCTGGACGAGATCGGCGACATGTCGCTCGATTGCCAGGTCAAGGTGTTGCGCGTGCTGGAAGCCAAGACCATCCGCCCAGTCGGTGGCAAAAGCGAAGTAAAGGTGGACGTGCGCGTGGTAGCGGCCAGCCATAAGGATTTGGCCCGTGAAATGAGCGCCGGCCGTTTTCGCCAGGATCTGTTTTACCGCTTGCGTGTGATCTGCTTGACCGTGCCGCCGTTGCGGGACCACCTTGACGATTTGCCGGTGCTCGTGGAAAAATTCCTGGACAAATTCGCCGCCGACGCGGGACGGCGCAAACGTCTGACTCCCGCGGCCATGCGGCGGATGCGCGAATATGCCTGGCCCGGCAATGTTCGCGAATTGCGAACCGTGCTGGAAAGCGCCGTCATGCTGACCGACGCCGCCGAGATCGACGTGGACGATTTGTGGTTGCAAGGCGCCACGGGGGCAGATCAGCCGGTGAGTTTGAAGCTGGAGGACGTTGAGCTTTGGGCAATCCGAGAAGCGCTAAAGCGGCAGAAGGGCAACATCAGCGCGGCGGCTCGAACGCTGGACATTTCGCGGGAGACGTTGGCGCAGAAGATCAAGAAGTACAATATTTCGCGGGAAGAGGCATAGGGCGGTGATTGTTTATCGGGCATTCAGCGGAACCGTTTCTCATCGCCGATAGCTGCAATATGTGATCACAGTGTATTGCTCGCCGAGTTTTGCTAACCGCCTACCTTGGACCTTGAACCAATGCATCGGGTCATTCTCTGGTTCGGGACGAGGGCCTTCGCACTGTACTTTCACGAAAATGATTTGCTTCTCATTGCGATCGTGAATCACGCCGTCTCTACTGTGTGCGCCATGTTTGTGGAGTATTTCTTTAACTGTTTCGTGGAATCCGAACTCAGCATTCAGCACGGAACTAAGTCTTAATCCGTCTGGAAGAAGTTTTTCACACGCAGCCACTTCGGCTCGCGCTGAGATATCGGCTCCATTAACCCAATAAAAGTACGCTACCGAACTTACAATGGCGGTTAAAGCGGTCAATACGGCAGGGATGATGCGACCACGTTTCATGGGACACCGCGATTTGGTTGACGGATGCCATTCGGTCCCGCTTCTCATTCATTGCTCCTGCTCATCGTCCAACCGCTCGCGTCCTTCGACAACTTCCCGCATGTCGTCCGGACAGCTGGCCCACGTCGTTTGATAAGTAGCTTCCAGCGGAACGGGAACATAGCTGTCATTATCCAAATAAGCAGGCATATCCGGCAAAACGTCGCCGACGCCGACCAACTCTACAAATGCCTTCTTGGGCAAACCAGCGACGTACGCCGCCAAGGTCAGTGGCTTGTCCGCCAGGTCGAATGGCTTTTCTTCAATCTCATCCCAGATGACCTTATGTATGCCAAATGGATCGCGCTTGCTTGGCGGATACAAATCAACAACCAGCAAATGCACACCATGGCGGAGGAAATTGATGGTTTTCTTGACGAAAGCGCGCAAAGCCGATTTGCTGGACTTGTTTCCAGGTGAAACGATTTCAATCACGCAGACCACCTGGCCCAAACGATGCCGGATCGTGATGCGGTTAGCCTTTTGAGCGTATACCTCTTGCTCTGCCAGAATGACGTGGCGGGTCTGGGGCGGAGAAGCGGTGATGACGCCGCCGCCTTTGGGCTCGGGGGGACGACTGGCTTTGGCCCTACGTTGCACGGCGATTACATCGGGAATTAGACCATCAGCATGTTGCTCAGCCAGGGCAGAATAGCCTTTTGGCAACAATCCCGCATTCAGCGCATTGCGAATGTTAATGGTCCACGTTTGATGAAAGTCGTGGAACAACCCAGCATCAACGATGGACCAGTCGTGAATTGGCATGTTGCTTCCCTCCTTTCACCCATTGTAAATCCTCGTCCTACTCCCCCGCCATCGCAATCCGTTCCTTGATCGGCGGATGATCGTAAAACAACCACACCACCCACGGATTCGGATCGGGGTCCGATTTGTTGATCGTGGCCAGCTTGGAAAAAGCGGAGCGATAGGCGTCGCGCAGCCCGGTGCGATCCAGGGCGTAGCGATCGCACTGGCGTTCGAAGAACCGGCTCAGCGCGTTTTGGGCAGGCCCCAATGTCAAACCGGATACCGTTAACACCAGCAATGCCAAAGGCAACGCGGCCGGATCGTTGAACGCTTCATATCCCAAGGGCTTCGCTAAACCGCGCAGCACGAGATCTATTAGCCAAAACCCAACCGTCGACAGCACGACACTGATGGCGACCATCTTCGGCAAGTGGTGATGAACGTGATGCCCGACTTCGTGGGCGAAGACCACTTCGATTTCATCCGGCGTGAATTGCTCCAGGAGCGTGTCGCCGAGCAAAACCCGTCGGCTCCGGCCCAGGCCGGTGAGCGCCGCGTTGGCCTTGCGCGTCTCGGCGCTGAGATGCAGGCGATACACGCCCTCAAGCGTCAGCCCTGTTTTCTCGACCAATTGAGTTAAACGCTCGCGCAAAGCCGGGTCGTCCAGCGGCGTCACCTTGTAAAAGAGCGGCAAGATCAGCACCGGCGCCAATCGGCCCAGCACCAGCGTTACCGCCAACCAGCCCACCGTCGCCCATAGCCACCACGGCTCAGTGAAACGCAGCAGTGCGAACAGGCCAAACATCAACGGCACGCCAATCAAGCCACCGACGAGCCAGCCCGTGAGGTGTTTCTTTGTCCATCCCAGCAGCGTTTGGTTGCTGAGCTGATAGCGGTGCTCCAGCACATAGCTCGACCAGAAGTCGAGCGGCAGGGTCAGCAATTCCATGCCGGCTCCACAAACGATCAGAATGCCCAACAGCCGTAGCCAGGGCGAATCGCCAACAAGCTGGCGAAGCGCTTGGTCAATCCGTGGTCCGGCCCAGAGTGCAATAAAGGCCAGGAACGACAGGCTCAGCACCAGGCTGATTAGGCGGATGGTCAATTTTTGGCGCTGGTAGCGCTTGACCTCGGGTGACACAACATCGGTGGCGGCGGGGAGTGCAAGTGCGTTGCTCATACGGGCATTATAGCGGTTCTAATCCCCCTAAATGCGCTAAGCCGCAAGCGGCTTTGTCACAGCGCCCCTTCGGTTCCGTACAGGAAGGTGACAGGACTGACAACTTTATTAGTCCTTGACAAATTGAAAAAATCCTTCGGCTGGGAATCGATAATGAATACTTTCATCCGCACCTCTAAAAACCTGCTAATCGCCACGGCAGTTGTGGCGTTGATGACCGCGGCGACGGCTCAAGCCCGCGCCGAAGGCAATAATGTCGACCTTCACTATGTCGCAGTCGGCGTCTCCAAGATTCCAATGATGCCTCCCCAACATCAGTTGCGTTATGCTCACAAGGACGCTCAGGATCTGGCCCGCGTTTGGGAAGCTCAGAAGGGCAAGATCTACACAAACGTTCACGGCGAAACGCTGACTGACGAAACCGCCAAGCTCTCCGACATCATGGCTGCGCTGGATCGGTTGATTTCCAATGCCAAGAAGGGCGACACCGCGGTGGTTTCCTTCGCCGGTCACGGCGGCGTGCTTCCCGGCCGTAACCCGCAATGGGTGTTCGAAACCAGCAACTTTGATCCGAAGGATGTCCAGGGCACCCTGTTGTTTGAGTCGGCCCTCCGCGAAAAGCTGGCGAAGTTGGCGGCCGGCGGCGTGAATGTGATCCTGGTGCTGGACACCTGTCACGCTGGCGCCTTCGGCAGCGGTGACAGCGGCATCGTGGTGCTGGCAGCCTGTGCGGCCACGCAAAGCAGCGGCGAACATGAGCTGGTCGGCAACGGCTTCTACACCAGCGCCTTGATCGAGGCCCTGAGCGGCAAGGCCGACCTGAACGGCGACGGCATCATCACGCTGGAAGAAGTGGAAACCTATGTGGCCAAACGGGTTGCGGAGTACGATGCGATGTATCCCGCCTTCGACCACAACGGCCAGAAGATGGTGCAAATCCCGACCAGTTTCCGCCCGGCCAGCATGCAAAACGGCCTGGCGTTGGCGGGTGGGTCGAACAACAACACCCTGCCCCCGGGAATCAACATGGATCGCGTCCGGAACTAAAAGGCGGCCTGGGGCCTAGCAGCGGAAGGCATCCAGGTCAAACACAAGGGCGTCGGGAAAGACGTGATAAACGTCTGACCCGACGCCCTTGTGTTTTTTTGTCACATCGGCTGGGGGGGCCGTATGAGAAGGTGCGAACGAGAGACGCAGCAAACTACCGCAAATCCAAAAAACACACTGATTTGAGATAAGCCATGAAGACTTTCATCCGTCTGCCGAAGACCATGCTGATCGCCGCCGCCGTGGTGGCTTTGATGACCGGTGCGACCGCTCAAGCCCGCGCTGAAGGCAAGACCTCCGATTTGCATTACGTCGCTGTCGGCGTCTCCAAGATGCCGCTCATGCCGCAAAATCACCAGCTTCGCTACCCTCACAAAGACGCCAAGGATCTGGCCAAAGTTTGGGAAGCTCAGAAGGGCAAGCTGTATGCCAACGTTCACGGTGAAACCTTGACCGACGAGACCGCCAAGCTGGCCGACATCCTGGCCGCCCTGGATCGGATGGTTGCCAATGCCAAGACGGGCGACACCGCGGTGGTTTCCCTGGCCGGTCACGGCGGCAAGGTTGCGTTCTTGAATAATCAGTGGATTTTCGAGCCGAGCGATGTGGACCCCCGCAATGCCACCGCGACGCTGCTGACCGAAAAGCACCTCCGCGACCGGTTGAGCCAGTTGACGGCCCGCAGCGTGACGGTGATCCTGGTTCTTGACACTTGCCAGGCTGGCGCCTTCAGCACCGGCGACAGCGGCATCGTGGTCCTGGGCGGCTGCACCGCGACGCAAAGCAGTGCGGATCACAACACGATCGCCAACGGTTACTTCACATTCGCTCTGATCGAGGCCCTCAACGGCAAGGCGGACGCCAACGGCGACGGCGAGATCACGCTGGAAGAGATTCAGGCCTTCGTGGCCGTCCGTGTGCCCGAACTGACCAAACTCTATGCGGTGACCATCAACGGCAGCCGCCACGAGCAAACGCCGGTCTGCTTCCTTCCGGCTGGTTCGCTGAGCGGCAAGCCCTTGACCTGCGGCACCGTGACCGTGCAGATGCCTGGCATCAACATGGATCGCGTCCGGTAAGCAGTTGTCAGTTGAAAGTTGTCAGTTGGCAGTTGTCAGAAAAGCAAAGCCTTCGGCATCCATCGCGATTGCTGAGGGCTTTGTTGTTTCGCTGCCCAATTCTCAACCATTTACGGCCAACTGACAACTGACAACTGACAACTAGCAACTACCAACTGTCAACTTTCCTGTCACAACCCATGGTTTTCGGCGTATCGGAAGGTGTCAGCAACGGAAGGATTTGACTTTCCTTAACCACGCTCACAACCCTCCCTACCAATAGCAACCAGCCATGAAAACCCTCTTTCGCATACCGAAGAACCTTTTGATCGCCGCCGCCGTGGTGGCGTTGATGAGCGGCGCTGCCTCACAGGCCCGCGCCCAAGGCAAAACGGCCGATCTGCACTATGTGGCCGTCGGCGTCTCCAAGATGCCCTTGATGCCCAAGGATCACCAGTTGCAATTTCCGCACAAAGACGCCCAGGACCTGGCCAAAGTCTGGAACGGCCAAAAAGGCAAGCTTTATCAAAACGTACGCGGCGAGGTTCTGACCAACGAAACCGCCAACAAGAATAACATCCTGGCCGCTCTGAACCGCCTGGCGACCAATGCCAAGACCGGCGACACCGTGGTGTTCTCGCTGGCAGGCCACGGCGGCATGAACAAAAACCTCAAACAGTGGATTTTCGAGCCAAGCAACACCGACCCCAAGAACTATAACAACACCATCCTGACAGAGACCCAAATCCGGTCACGGCTAAGCAAGTTGACCGCCCGCGGCGTGACTGTGATCGTGGTCCTGGACACCTGCCAGGCGGGAGCATTCGGCAGCGGCAGCACCGGCGTCATCGTTCTGGGCGGCTGCAACGCCAACCAGAGCGCTCGCGACGACCAACGCGTCGGCAACGGCATCTTCACCTTTGCCTTGATCGAGGCCCTGAACGGCAAAGCCGACGCCAATGGCGACGGCTTGATCACCCTCGCGGAAATCCGGGCCTACGTGGCCAAGCGGGTGAACGAGCTGAACAATCAATTCCCCGCCAACGGCCCCAACGGAAGCCGCTTCGAACAAACGACGACCTGCTACTTCCCGGCCGGCATGAACCTGAGCAAGCCCCTGGCACGTGTCGCCACCGTCCAGCAACTGCCCGGCGTCAACATGGATCGTGTTCGTAAGTAGTTGTCAGTTGATAGTTGGCAGTTATCAGTTGGCAGTTGACAGAAAAGCAAAGCCTTCGGCATCCACTGGGAATGCTGAAGGCTTTCTTTTTTTCGCTTCGCCCATTCACATCGATTACAGCCGCCGTCGACTGACAACTGGCAACTGCCAACTGACAACTAACCACTGACAACTGCCAACTTTCCTGTCACATCTCATGATTCCCGCCGTATCGGGAGGTGCTAAAGACGGACGAAGTTGTCCATCTTCAACAACACTAACAACCCTCCCTCCCTTAGGAATAGCCATGAAGACCTTCTTTCGCATACCGAAGACTTTGTTGATCGCCGCCGCTGTGGTGGCGTTGATGAGCGGCGCCGCCGCCCAGGCCCGCGCCGAAGGCAACACCCCGAACCTGCATTATGTGTCGGTCGGCGTCTCCAAGATGCCGTTGGCGGGCCCCAAACACCAACTGCCCTACCCTGACAAGGACGCCAAAGACCTGGCCAAGGTTTGGGAAGCCCAAAAGGGCAAGCTGTACGAAAACGTCAATGGCGAAGTTTTGACGAACGAGACTGCCACGCTGGCCCAGATTTTGGCCTCTTTGGATCGTCTGACGGCCCATGCCAAAGCCGGTGACACCGCGGTGGTTTCGCTGGCCGGGCACGGCGGTTTCGACAAGATCCTCAACCAGTGGATTTTCGTCCCGAGCGACCATGACCCCAAGAACTTCGACGCCACGGTCCTGACCCAGACGCAAATCTGCGATCGGTTGGCCCAGCTCGCGGCTCGCGGCGTGACGGTGATCCTGGTTTTGGACACCTGCCAGGCCGGCGCCTTCAGCAGCGGCGACAGCGGCATCGTCGTCCTGGGCGGCTGCACCGCCACCCAAAGCGGCACTGACGACCACCGCATCGCCAACGGTTTCTTCACTTATGCCTTGATCGAGGCGCTCAACGGCAAGGCCGACG
>DASRAT010000560.1:0-2868 GCA_035638015.1 Gemmataceae bacterium
TTTGGTCTTTCTTGATTGCTTCTTTTTCCGTCACGTCATACTTCAACGCGTCCCCCGGCAGTTTCAGGCTATCAAGGATCGCGGCGGGCTTGGTCTGAAGCTGAGCGAGCGTCGCGATGCCTTTGCCTTTTGGCCCTGGCAGGGGCAAACCCAGGCGGGGGTCGAAGAGATAAACTTCAGGTTTGCCCTTGGTGTCGATCAGCACTCCCGCAAGTATCGGCCGCGTATGGCTATCCTTGCCAGGCAAGGCGATCAAGCAAGCCTCGATGTGAGGCGCTGCAGAGTTGGCCGCCGGCGTCAATTGTTGCAACAGCGACAGGAAGACAACGGCCCGCTCCACCGCATTGCCCTGGCCGCGCTGCAGGACATACTGTGGCGGCAAGAAATCCTCACGGCCTTCTTGCAACACCACATGGCGATTGACCCAACCAAAGCAATACTCCGCCTGCTCCAGTGGCGACAGCCCTTGCAGCGGCATCGACCTGGCGATCTCTCGAAACAGAAAACACGCTTCCAGATAATGTGCGTCGAGCAGCTTGAGGCTAGCATTCTCCACCTCGGCGATTTCAGCGGGGTCGAGGCCGATGATGGTTTGCAGGAACTTCTGATAAAGGGCGGCATCGTCAAGTTTGTCCACCTCGTCATCCAGCGGCTTGCGCAGGATGGCCTGAAGCGTTGCCTTGTCCTTGGCGCCAGGATGGTGCCGCGCGATCGCATCGGAGTTGGTGGTGAGGTAGACGTTGACCCGTTCGTTGGCATTGCGGAAATGGGGGGCGTCGGTGGCCTTGCGATAAAGCTCGCGTGCCTGGGCGATGGGGTCTTCGGTGCGCGGGGGAGGCGGCGGTTTGCTCGAGCCCCCGCCGGAGCAACCGGAACAACCGCTGGCAAGCAGGCAAAGCAACATAAGGCAGAGTTGTTTGAAGGATTGGCCGGGAATATTCATTGGGCAAACTCGGAGTCCTATTGCATCTGACAAAACGGCAAACAACGACTCTTGTTCTTTATTCTTCGCTTCCCGAGACGTTTTTGGTCGCCAGATTAACTTGGCTGTAACATTTCCCCCACCGCCACGCACAACTCCTGGGCCGTGCTGGCCGCCGGCGCCTCGGCGATGACTCGCACAATCGGCTCCGTGTTGCTCGGCCGTACGTGAACCCAGCGATCTTCCCAATCCAGGCGCAGGCCGTCAATGCGATTCGCCTTGGCCTGGGGCCAGCGTTTAGTCAAGGCATCGAAAAGTTGCGGCAAACGCTCTGGCGTCACGGTGTATTTGTCTTTGACAATTGTGTAACCCGGCAGTTCCCCAACCAGAGCGCTCAGTTTCTTGCCAGTATCAGCGAGCAGATTCAAAATCAACCCCATGCCGATGAAGGGATCCCTCACCCAACCGACACGCGGGTCGATAACGCCGCCGTTGCCTTCGCCGCCGATCACGGCGCCAACTTCATTCATGAGCGCCACCACATTGGCTTCGCCGACTGCACTGCGGTGGCAGGAAACGCCGTGCTGTTCGGCAATGTCTTCAATGACCCGCGACGTTGACATGTTGATGACCACCGGGCCACGCTGCTGACGCAATCTAAATGCCACGGCCAGGGCCAACGTCAGCTCTTCACCGATATAGCGCCCGGTCTCGTCGATGATGGCCAGGCGGTCGGCGTCAGGGTCGAGCACTAATCCCAAATCACTTTTCATTTCCGGAACTTTGGGACAAACGGTGGTCAGGTTTGCCGCAATCGGTTCCGGTTCGTGCAAGAATTCGCCAACTTTGTCGCCAAGAATTGTCGTCTTTACCTGCAGCGATTCGAGGAGCTGGCGCGCCAATCGGCCGCCGGAACCGCCATTGGCATCAACCAGGGCTTTGAACTGCTGGCTGCGAATCCGGGTGACATCCACCAATTGGAGAACACGCTCGCGGTGCCAGTCGAGAGCTTGCGGGCAATCGTGAACACGGCCGAGCTGGTCCCAGGGGACGCGATGAAATTGGCCTGATTCGAAGATCTGCCGGATTTTTTGACCGTCTGCCGCGGATAGCACGGCGCCGTTGGAACCAAAGAGCTTGAGACCATTCCACGGCGCGGGATTGTGGCTGGCAGTAATTTGCACGCCGCCGGCGGCCTGGAGTTTGCGAATGGCGACACCGAAGGTCGGCGTTGGCGCCACGCCAAGATCATGCACTTCGCAGCCGGCGCCAAGCAAGCCTGCCAGCACCGCATGTTTGAGCATAGGCCCGCTGGGGCGGCCGTCATTGCTGACGACGATCTTGCCGCCCTTGGTGTGGGTCGCCAGGGCTGCTGCAAACGCCAGCGCCGCATCCGGCACCAATGTGTCGCCGACAATGCCGCGGATGCCGGAGACGCTAATGATCAAATGGCTCATGTGAATAATGGACCAAAATGTCAGCGATTGTGAATGGAATTCGCCGACGGGTCAAGCCACGCTCACTTCGCAGCCGATGACGAATATGAGCTTTTACGCGCTGACCCGCGCGGTTGATTTAACCAATCTATGAAACGTAGCAAAGGCTGGTCAACTTGGCAAACTGCGGGTGCGAGGCATTGTCTTCGCAGAGGCTCACGCTGCGCGATGCTTGCCATGCTGCTGGTAACGGGTTGTCTGGGCCAACATGCCGAGGTTGAGCAAAACCTCATGGCTTACCATGCCAACTATCGGCCCGGCGCGGGCCTTGCCGAAAGCTATGCCGTCGTTTGTCCCGATGTGTTGGAGGTTGACATCGATGGCCGCCCCGAGTTGTCAGGGCCGCACCCGGTCGGTATCGACGGCCGGATTGATGTGGCGCCCTTGGGTCGGCCGCGCGTCGAAGGTGAAACCGTCGTTGCCATTGCTCGTCAGCTTGGCGATCTGGCG
>DASRAT010000561.1:0-16571 GCA_035638015.1 Gemmataceae bacterium
ATTTGGGGATCATCGATCCCAAGGCGCCACACGGCTATATACTGGGCATCGAGTGCGACGGGCAGCATTATCACGGCACGCCGACGGCGCGCGACCGCGACCGGCTGCGGCACGAAGTGCTGGAAAAACTTGGCTGGCAACTCCATCGCATTTGGGCGACGGAGTGGTTTCATCGGCGACATCAAGAGGTGGAGCGGCTGCGCGACGTGCTGGCAGGGGCGAAAAGGCCGGCGGTTAAGCTGCAACCGGTAACACCAACAATTCCAAAGTCTAAGCCAACATCACCCCAGGTAACTGATATCAAACAACCTGTGAAACCTAAGGACAAGATCGCTGTACGAAGGTGAATGGCGCACTTTCCCTCCCCTCCCTTGACCTGCCCCGTACACTAATCCGTAAGGCCGGACGTGCTCTCCCTGCGCAGCGCCGGGAGCCTCCGGTTCAATTCTCAATTAAAAAGGAGATTATTCCATGAAAGCCGTTCAAGCCATCATGGCCGTTCTTAAGTCCACCGCCGATCAACCGGCAATGTATCTCTCTGACTTGTCCGATGCCGACTTGCTGGTTCGGCCGGTGCCCAACGCCAATCACGCCGCCTGGCAACTCGGCCATCTCATTTCTGCCGAAAGTTACCTTGTCAAACAGATTATTCCCGACGCCAAATACCCTGAATTGCCCAAGGGATTCGATGAGCAATACGGCAAGGAAGGCTCGACGCGCGACACTGGCTTTCTTGCCAAGGCCGCCTATCTCGAAATGTTTGCCAATGCTCGTAAGGCCACCCTGGCGGCGGTCGAGAAACTGACCGACGCCGACCTCGACAAACCAGTTACCGGCAACATGGCCAAATACTGTCCAACCTGGGGCGCCATGCTGATCATGGTGTCCAACCATGTGCTGATGCACACCGGGCAAATCACGGTGCTGCGCCGGAAACTCGGCAAGCCCGTTCTGTTTTAAGCCGCTTGCGGTTGAGTAAGCGCCAACAATCATGGCTCCTCCTGAATACAACATCACCGGCATCGATTACGCGGATCGGCGTCACTTCCGTTACGCCGGTCCGCTCATTGACCTGCACGCTCACGTCATGGTGACGCGGCCCGATGATCCTCCCAACGCGCCGCCCAAAGGCTCTGGACCCGGCGCCAGCACCGAGCAAGCCGCTTTGATGCTTGAAGTGGCCGCCGATTTCGGTGTGCAACGCATCACAACGATGTGCCAAGCGGACGACATTCCGATCCTGCGCGAGCGGTTCGGCAACCGCTTGGGCTTCAACGGCATGATCAACAAAAAGACCGCTGACGAACCCGATGACGCGGTCTATCGGCAACTTGATTTGTATTTGGGACGCGGCGTCGAAATGATCAAGTTCTGGTCCGCCCCGCGCGGGCGCGAGCGTGGTTTACTAGTCGATGCCCCGTGGCGGATCGAGGCGGCCAAACGTGCCAGGGCGGCTGGCGTGCGCACCATCATGGTTCACGTTGCCGATCCCGATGCCTGGTTTCGCACGGTCTATACCGACGCCGGCAAATATGGCACCAAAGAGTCACACTACGTCGGCTTCGAGCGGATGATGCAGCTCTTTCCCGACATTACCTGGATCGGCGCACACATGGGCGGCGACGTGGAGCATCCAGATCACTTGCAAGCACTACTGGAGAAATATCCCCATTTGTATCTGGACACCAGCGCGACCAAGTGGCAAGTACGTGAGGCCTCGCGCCGGCCCAAAGAAGTTCAGGCCTTGATTTGCAAATTCCCCGAGCGGTTTTTCTTCGGTTCGGATTTGGTGACGCGGCATACACTGGTGCGAGAGCACTATGTCAGTCGCTACTGGTGTCAAAGGACATTGTGGGAAAGCGATTGGCAGGGACCAAGTCCCATCGCGGATGCTGACTACGTTGCAGAACCTGGAGAACCGGCTGCGCCCTGGCTGCGCGGCGTCGCTCTGCCGCCAGACGTGCTCGACAAGGTTTATTACACCAACACCGCCAAACTTTTAGAACCGCAGCTGGTGCTCACGGCCCGATAGCTTGGCCGCCACGCTCGCCTGTCCGGATGCGAATACAATCTTCAAGCGGCAGCACGAAAATCTTGCCGTCACCGATTTGGCCTGTTTCGCCCATCCGCGCTGCATGAACGATCGATTCCACCGTAGCTTCTACGAATGCGTCGTTGACGGCGATTTCCAGTTTTAACTTGGGCAGCAGCCGGATTTGAAATTCCGTGCTGCGATAAACCTCGGTGTAACCCCGTTGGCGGCCGCAGCCGCGCACGTCGCTGACCGTCATTAAATACACGTCCCGTTTAGCCAGCGCCTCTTGCACGGCCTCCAGTTTTTCGGGCCGAATAATGGCCACAATCATCTTCATGGGTGCGCTCTCATCCAACATGATTTTTCGTTTCGCGCTCACCCATTAGTTTACAATCGGCACCCGCGCATGGCCGTTGTTTGTTTTACGGCCGTTGCCATCAACGCTGGTGCGCACGCTTGTGCCCAGGTGTTTTTGAAAGAGCTTCTGCAAACTCTCACGCATCTTGACAGGCTCGCCGCCGCGGAAACGGAAGCGATTGCCCTGCACCGTTGTGACGAATGGATAGACCGCCAAGAATTCTGGCTCCGGTGGGGTGGGGCCTGTCTGGCACAGGGATGACCAGACATGGATCAGTTTGTCGTCCTCGGCGCCTTCGACCAACACAGTGAAGCGATCTTGTCCGCCAGCCGGAACCATGGCGGCACGCGGTTCGGGAATGGTAAATTCCGGCACGCCGTCGATGGCAGGGCCGAAGTCGAAGCCGGCTTCGCCATGAGCGACACGGTCGAGGCCTTCGTTTTCTTCACGGGCATCGAGGCAGAAGCCGCCGCAACAGAGGTCGATCAGTTTTACGAGAACCGCAGTTCCGATGAATGCAAACGCCGCCGAAACGGCAGCGGCCTGGATCTGAGCGACGATCTGGGCCATGCGCTCGTCGCCGCTGACCAACTTACCGAGCCGATCGGACACGCCGGCGCCTGCTTGCCAATAGATCAGATTGGCGAAGACGCCAGTTAACAGCGCGCCCAGCAAACCGCCAATGCCGTGGACGCCGAAGGCGTCCAGCGAATCGTCATACTTAAAAAACGGCTTGAGGCAAACCATTGCATAGCAAACCAAACCCGCCAAGGCGCCAATGATGAATGCCTGCCAGGGCAGCACAAAGCCGGATGCAGGCGTGATGGCCACAAGACCGGCAACCAGACCGGAGGCAAAACCCAGAGCCGTTGGCTTGCCCTTATAAAACCACTCGGCGATCATCCAGCTGAGAGCGGCCGCAGCCGCCGCGATTTGAGAGGCGCCCAGCGCCGCCGCCGCCAAGCCATTACTGGCAAGGGCACTGCCGCCGTTAAATCCGAACCAGCCAAACCACAGCAAACCGGCGCCGGTCAAGGTCAGCACCATGCTGTTGGGGTGCATGGCATGCTCGGGGTAACCGAATCGTTTGCGCAATACAAGAATGGCCGCCAGAGCGGAAAAACCGGCGGCAATGTGCACCACGGTTCCGCCCGCGAAGTCAATGGCGCCGACCTTGTCGGGGGCTCCAAGCCAGCCCACCGCAGTGCCGGCATCGTTAACTGCCCAAACCCAATGTGCCAACGGGGCATAAATCAATGTGGACCACAGCAGCACAAATAAACAATACGGACCGAACTTGATGCGTTCGGCCAAGGCGCCGCTGATGAGCGCGGGTGTGATGATCGCGAACATCCCCTGATACATGCAGTGGAGCAATATCGGCAGGTTCGTGCTGGAAAACACCTTGTGCTGCCACGCGCCGGTTTTGTCATCCTGGCTGACAATATCCTGCAATCCCAAGAGCTCCGGCGACCAACCAATCCAGCCGCCCTGGCTTTTTCCAAAGGCCAAACAATAGCCAATTAATACCCATTGGATGCCGACAATCCCCAGCGCAACCATGCTTTGCATCATTGTGCCAAGCACATTCTTGCGACGGGCCATGCCTCCGTAGAAAAGTGCCAGACCTGGCACCATGACGAACACCAAGCCCGTGGATACAAGCATCCACGCCACATCGCCGCTAGTTTGGCCCGTTTTAGCGGCATCTTTGACCGCGTCTTCGAGTTGTTTTTTGGATACCGGCGGGTCAGCAGGCGTGTCGGTGGGCTGGTTGGCGAAGGCGGTGGAAGCGGCTGCGACAAGCAACCAGGCCGCGAGCGCGGCAAAAATCATGCGATTCACAATGGATCCTCCAGACGATGCCACCACATTGCGCGGGTGCAGTGGGTAGAGAGATTAGGCATCTTGGTTCAAACAGCACTTGAAGGCAAGTCGCGTGCCGAAAATAGGTCGCTGTCGCAACTTATTATATATAAATAAGTAATGGCTAATTGCAGGCATCGACTCCACGCTAACTCCTCCAATTCTGCCGCGCCGGAGCGCAAGGTGTGCTAATGCGGGCAGCATTGCGCCTCAAAGAGCGCTGACAGCTTGGTAGTGTTGGACAAGTCATTGTAAGAGTGCGTTGCGTGCTAAGCCGCAAGCGGCAGATGGGTTGCTTTCCAGCGCCCGCCACGTAAGATTGCGAACGACGACCTTTCCGCCCTCTTGTCGCAGTTCGCGCGGATCGAGCTAATGGAAACGATCACGTTCCGTTGCACCACCTGCCAGTCCGTGCTCAAAGTGGGCGCCGATAAAGCGGGCCGAAATGCCAAATGCACCAAATGCGGCACCGCCTTGACCATCCCCGCCGCCGAGTCGGCGCCTCCCCCTCCACCAGCCAAGAAACTCACCGCGGAGCAAGAAGACGCCGCCGCGGGCTACCAATTGAAAGACATTCCCTCCGCGGAGGAGGAAGAACGTCGCCGCCAGGAAGCGGGTAAAACTGCTGTCATTAAAAAGCCCGGACGCCGGGAAGCCAAGAAGCTCGCCAAAATCACGAATCCCGCTGAATGGCGCCGAGTCGGCCTGGGCATGCGCGTCATTGCCGGCGGCTTAGGCGTGTGGCTGGCGGCATTCCTGCTCTTCCGCGTGCCCGTGGTGATCGGCATGGCGGTCGGCCCCGAATATGCGGTTGCCGCTAACGATCGGCTAGTAAGCCCCAATAGCGATCCCACCCATCCGGAATTTAACCTGTGCGCCTATGGCGTGGCCTTGATCGCCGGCAATGACGGCAGCGACACTCTGATCTGGGTCCTGCGTTTCGCCCTGGTGCTGACACTCCTCCAGGGCGCCCCGCTGGTGGCCGGTTATTTCATCTGCCTGGCGGCGCCCGACCGCTATGGCATCCGGCTGCAACTCATGGTCCTATTCGCCCTGGCGTTTTTCGATTTCCTGTTCCTGGTGGTTTTCAAATTGCTGCCGATCTGCGGTGCTTATCGCTACATCACCCTGCCGATCGCGTTGCCCGAGGTCGCCATGGTGGAAATGAATGCCGACCGCATCGAGTCAATCTTCACCTTTTGGTTGAGTTATCCGGTGCTCGAGGCGATCGCGGGAGTGCTGGTCATGGTTACGAATTATCTAGGGCCGGCCGTGATTGCCACGCTGGTTCATTCCGTCGCCATGTCCATCAAATCGGAGAAGCTGGAAGCCGAAGCACTGATCACCATGAAATTAGGTTACAGCCAGTTGTTCATCCAGCTGGCATGGTACATGATGGCCATGTGCGGTGGTTCGCTGGTGCTGCTTTGGTTGCTGCGCATAACTTACGCCATTGGGGCGGCCTTTTTCGTTTACCAACTGATTCTCACAATTACCGCCCTTATTCGCGTGGCGCCCGTTGTCGAAGAGCAACTGGGAGACGAGGCCGCCACGGCCGGACTTGAGCAAGAAGAGGAAGACGACGAGGATGACGAAGATGAAGACGAGTGAGCAAGGACAAAACCATGATTAGTCAAGATTTGCTCGACATCCTGCGTTGCCCGCTCAACCCGAGCAAAACCAAGTTGCGCTGGGAGAACGAAGGCCTGGTGTGCGAGCGCTGCGCCTTGCGCTTTCGTGTCAAGGACGGGTTTCCGGTGCTGGTGGTAGAAGAGGCGGAACTGCCTGCAGGCTGCGGCAGCTTGAAGGATTTGCCCTGCCAAAAAGAAGCCAAATCGTGACCTAGCCAAAGTGAAAGTCCACTTAGCCAAACGCCAACGTCAGGGAGCGAATCGATCGCCGCCCCCTGACGTTGGCGTTTGGCTTACTCGAAACACCAATCTCTACCGATTGAGCGTCGGTTGCACGCCAGGAAGCTGCTGAACAGGCACGGACGTCGGCGCCTGAGGCATGCTGGGCGCGTCATACGGATAAGCGGTTTGCTGCGACGTCATACCAGACGGACCGGTGCCGAAAGCGGTCGGCGCTGGTGGCGGCAACATGCCTGGAGAACCCAAGCTCTTTCCTTGACTGCTCGCAGGTGTCAAGTTTTGATAGCTAGCGCCAGACACGTTAGGCAGCGATGGCGGCTGACTGAATCCCTGCGGCAGCGGTTGCGGCGACTGGCCAGGCATCGGCATCATCGGTGACGGGTTGCCAGGCGTCGTGAAGCCGGTTTGCGCGACGCCATTGCGATTCTGCTGGTTGTTGGCGCCCAAGGTAGGTTGGCCTTGCGGCATAGGGTTGCCGGTGTTGTATGTGCCGCCAACGTTCCCGCCGAAATTGCTGGGGCCATTAGGTCCGTTGATTGTAGTGCCGCCGCCGACCTGGCCGGTGAATGTCCCATTGCCAGTCGGTTGACTGTTGGTGGTCGGTCCTTTGGCTACCTGGCCCTGGAATGGTTGTGATGTTGGCGCGCGCCCGCTGGAGTTGTTCTGACAACCTGCCAGGGCCACGCTCGTCATGAGCGCTGTCGCCAAAGCAAACACTGGCTTCCTGCCCATTTTTATTCCCTCTCCCCGTTTTGAAAGATGTTCCACCCCGCCGACAGCTCGGGCGCGGCCCAGGCGTCGTGCCCGTGGCCCGTGGGCTGCGGTTCATCAAAAAGCGGGCGGACCATAGCGGGACGGGCGTGCGGGGTCAATAGGAATCGCTTGGCGAAATCTCTTGAATTCCGGGCCGATGCCATTGGAGCAGGAAAGATGGGTAAAGGCGGTCCATCATTGCTTGCTCGCCTTGAGGACGCCTATTTCCAACGACGACGGCCCCATCGGCGTTTCCGTCCAGTAAAGCCGTTGTTCAGCCACGGTAAAGTCCTCCTGCTTTGCCTGGAAAATGTTGTCCACATATTTCTGAGGATTGCGATCCACCAGTGGAAACCACGTGCAACAGACCTGCACCATGACGCGGTGGCCCTTCTTGAAGGTGTGCAACACATCCTGAAGCGGCAAACGGACAGAAGTCGGTTCGTTAGCCTTGAAGGGCTCGGGCTTCTCATAGCTATTGCGGAAGCGGCCACGAATGACTTCGCTGCGCACCATCATTTGGTAGCCAGCCAACGGCTTGGGCACCACGACGGCGCCTACGCCCTTGTCGTCATGGGGGAAAACGTCGATCACCTTCACGATCCAGTCGGCATCCGTACCGGACGTGGCGACCACCAGATTGGCGAGCATGGGGCCGGCGATGGTCAAGTCTTCGTCAAGCACCTCGGTTTGAAAAGTCAGCACATCAGGCCGTTTCGAGGCGAAACGCTGGTCGTCGGTCATGTAATCGCGTGACATGCCGGTAGTAATGGCTTCGGTGTAGGGCACTGGCGTGTGGGGATCGCTGATGAACTTCGCATAGGGCAGGTCAGTGGCCGTGGGCGCTTTCATGTCGAGTTTGTAACCAGGCTGAAAATACAGCTTTTTGCTGGCAACTTCTTTCGGCGGCCACACATCGAACTTGCGCCACTGATTTGCCCCCGTCTCAAACATCATCGCCTCGGGCAGCTTGTGTTCGCCCTTGTCCTTGAGGAAATGATTGAAAAACGGTAGTTCCAATTCGCGCTGGTAAAAGTCAGACGTCGCCGAGCCGAACGAAATGTTGCCGAGCTTGTCGCCCTTGGGCCCCGACCAGGCGCCGTGGGCCCACGGGCCCATGACGATGACGTTGAAGTTCTTGTTGTTCTTCTCGACCGCCTGGTAGGTGTTGAGCGCCCCATACAAATCCTCGGCGTCGAACCAGCCGCCCACGGTCATTACCGCCGGGGCACAGTTCTTCAGATGCGGCAGCAAATTGCGGGCCTGCCAGAAAGCATCGTAATTGGGATGCTCGGTCATCTCGTTCCAGAACGCGATCTTGTTCTTGTAATACTTGGTGTTGGCGTTCGACAACGGTCCCAGGTCGAGGAAGAACTGGTAACCGTCGTTGGTCCAATGTTTCAGACCCTGCCCGCCCTTGGTTGTGGGCGCCGGCCGTTCCTGGCCGAACGACGAAAAGAAGTTGAATGCATGCGTCACAAAAAACGCCCCGTGATGAAAGAAATCGTCGAAGAACCAATCGGCGATCGGGGCCTGCGGCGAAGCCGCCTTGAGTGCCGGATGGGCGTCAATCATGCCGGCGGAGGTGTAATAGCCCGGATAGGAGATGCCGTAAATGCCGACCTTGCCATTGTTGTTGGGAACGTTTTTGACTAGCCAGTCGATGGTGTCGAAGGTGTCCGTGCTTTCATCGATGTCGTTCTTGGTCGTATGCTTAACCTGGTGTGGCCGCATATTGACAAACATACCTTCGGACATGTAGCGGCCGCGCACATCCTGGTAAACGAAAATGTACCCCTCGGCGACAAAAAGCTTGTTCGGCCCAAGCGACGTCCGCATCGTGCCCTTGTCGTAAGGCTTGACGCTGTAAGGCGTGCGCGACATCAGAATCGGATACTTCTGGTCCTGATTTTTGGGGCTATAAACGACCGTGTAGAGCTTCACGCCGTCGCGCATCGGGATTTGGTGATCCTGGCGCGCGTAGTTATTGCGGATGTATTCCTCCAGCTCGCTCTTGCCTTGAGCCGAGGCGATTTGGCCGAGGCCCAACAACAATAACGGTGCGACAAACCATCCAGCCGCTTGCAGCTTAGCAATTCGAATAATCATGGCAATCCATCCCAAAGGTGCGCGATGCGGTTCCAAGATGGCCCCATAATGCGGTGGGTTTGAGAGCAATGCAAGCAGAAAGCCAGCGGATGTTGGTGCCAACCACGCGGGAATTCATAAATTGCCGCATGCAGGCTTTGCTTCGTAGGACGGCCTTCCCAGGCCGTCCTGAGTGACACGGAAGGCCTTGTCAAGTTCACCGCGCCAAAGGAGATTATGGAATGAAAAGCCGCGTATTGTACGCTTGCATCGCATTGGTGATAAGCACCGACTGTCTCCGCGCCGACGACTACCCTCAATGGCGCGGCCCGGACCGCACTGGCGTTTCCAAGGAAAAGGGCCTGCTCCAACAATGGCCGGCGGAAGGCCCCAAACTGGCCTGGAAGGCAACCGGCATCGGCAAAGGCTATTCCACACCTTCCGTGGCCAAGGGCCAAATTTATGTCATCGGCTCCACCGATGGCAACAAGACCGAGAGCGTGTTCGCGCTGAACGTCACTGATGGCAAACCGATCTGGTCCACGAACATCGGCAAAGTGGCGCCCAATCGCAAGGCGCCCTATCCTGGTACACGCTCAACGCCCACGGTCGACGGCAATCGCGTTTACGCCCTCGGCTCGGACGGTGACCTGGTCTGCCTGGACACCGCCAAGGGACAGGTGATTTGGTCCAAAAGCTTACGCAAGGATTTTGGCGGCATGCCGGGGTGGTGGGAATATGCCGAGTCGCCCTTGATTGACGGCGACGCCTTGATTTGCAGCCCCGGCGGCGAAAAAGCCACCATGGTGGCCCTCAACAAGGCCGACGGCAAAGTGATCTGGCAGTGTGTCACACCCGGCGCTGATATGGCGGCTTACGCATCGCCCATGGTCGCAGAACTGGGTGGCGTCCGCCAATATGTGCAATTCCTCGACAAAGGCCTCATTGGCGTGGAAGCCAAGTCCGGCAAGTACCTGTGGAGTTATGCCAAGACCGTGGACGCCCAGAATATGAATTGCGCTACGCCGATCATTAAAGACGGCCAGGTGCTGACCGCCACCATAAGCAAGGGCCCTGCCCTGGTGAAGTTGTTGACCGAGGGCGACAAGTTGACCGCCAAGGAGGTCTATTTCACCAAGGCGTTGACCAATCACCACGGCGGCATGGTGCTTGTCGGCAATCACGTTTATGGCACCAATGGGTCGGATCTGGTTTGTGTGGAATTCACCACGGGCGAAGTAAAGTGGCAAGCGAAGGCGGTCGGCAAGGGTTCCGTGTGCTGCGCCGACGGTTGCCTGTACGTTCGCGGCGAAAAGGGAGGCGCGGTGGCCCTGGTGGAAGCCACGCCGGCAGCCTACAAGGAAAAGGGCCGATTCACTCCGCCTGGCAGTACCGCCAGCAATGTTTGGCCGCACCCTGTCGTGGCCAATGGCTGCTTATATTTGCGAGACCATGACACCTTGTTCTGCTATGATGTGAAGGCGAAATAACGGTTAGTAGGACGGCCTATAGAGCCGTCTTGGGCAAGGACAGCTCCGGAGAGCCGTCGTACATGATCATTGATGTAGTAAAGTCATTTGCACTACCATCCGCAACGTGGAGCCATCAGCAATGTCCATTCGGTTCGTTTCTCCTTGCGTCAAAGAATCGCCTCACGGACGGAAAGGCGGCCTGCGACCCTGTAATGGCCTGTGGTGTGCCATGTGGCTCGGTGCGGCCACGCTATTGGCCGGCTTGGCGGGGTGTACTAATCGCACGGCAAGCACCAGCACCAGCGTCGCTCCACCGCCCACGGCAGTTCAGAACGTCAAGGCGCGTGCGACCCTGGATTGCAAAACTGGGGACCATTCGGAAATCCTGAAAGCCTCCGTGAGCCTGGACGGCAAAAAAGCAATCATCTACGTTCGCGGCGACAATTCTGAAAAGAATGTTCAAGTCTGGGACCTGGCCAACAAGAAAATGCTCGACAGCGCGGACAACAAAAACGGCGTGGCCGCGGTGGCCATGTCTCCCCTTGGCTTGCGGGCCGCCTATTGGTCCAATGCGGGCCAGCTCCAGATTCTCCAAATTAACGGCAAAGGCAAAGGCAAGGGCAAAGGCAAGGTAATGAATATCCCCAACGGCGACTCGCTTGCCGAGTGGACCAACATGTACGCTCCCACGGGCGATGAGCGGTTTTTGATTTGCGGCCGCAAGGGAGTTTATGTCTTTGACACGCTTAATTATTCATTATTCCAAAATTACCTTGTCAAAGGCGACAAGGACACCCTGCTTGCGTGCAGCAAGCCCATGGACGGCGCCCACGTTGTCGTCGCGCTGGCCAGCGGACCTCTGCAACTGGTGGACTACAACGTCGATGAGAAAGGCAAAACCAAGGGTGACGGTCAGTTCGTCTTCGAATTGAAGCATGACAAACAAAAACCGGCATCGGCACTGGCCTTGAGTCCTGATTTTGGCCTGACGCATGCCAAGGACAAAAAAAATGAGTTTGTGGCCAACGGCAAGCTGGCCGCCGTGGAAGACAACGGCCAGATCACCGTCTGGGACATGCAGGAAAAAATCGTATTCATGACCATCCCGATCAAGGACGCCAAGACGACGGTGCCTTCCCTGGTGTTTTTGCCGGACGGCAAGACGCTTGTCTATCCTGATGAGAAAAATCGCATCATTTTGCATGACGTTGAAAAAGACACCCACCGCGCCGTGCTGGAAGGGCACACCCATCCGGTCCTCGCCTTGGATGTCGCGCCCAACGGCGTTTTGATTTCCGGCGATAAAGGTGGAACGCTAAAAGTTTGGGATTTGCCAAAGTAACTGTCCAGCGCGGAATGGCATTCGCGTTCAAACAATGTTGGATGATTGATCCAGGGGAGCAACTGCCATGCCCATCCGCCTCGAATGCGCGTGCGGCCGACGCCTCAACCTCGACGACAAACTCTTCGGCAAACGCATCAAATGCCCCGAATGCGGCAACGCTATCCGGGTCAACGGCAAGCCCCCCGCGCCCCCGCCCGAGGACGAAGCTGATCTCGTTGTGGAGGAGCACGACGAACAACCCAAGGCCGCCGCGTCCAAGTCCAAGGCCAAGACCAAACCGAAACCCGAGGAAAAAATCGGCGGCGAGTGCCTGGAAGGCAAAAGTAAATTCATCATCAAAGAGCAAGGCAAGGCGTCCAAAAAGACTTATGAGATTTGCGACGGTGACGACGGCGATGTCCTGGCCACGGGCAAACCCAAGTCCGGTTTTCTGGACCTGTTCACCGGCGGCGTCGCCATCACTTTCCGCCAGAGCAGCGACAACGCCCCCGTGTTCACGGTTAAACGCAGCGGCATGCTGATGAAAAAAGTGCAGGTGCTCATTGGCGGCGCCAGCGGCAAGGTGCTTGGCACCTACAAGGCTAAAATGCTGAGTTTGACGGGCGGCTTTCACATCTACGACAAGGCCGGCAAACACGTCGCCGAGATCAAGGGCAAGATGTTCTCCTCGGATTACAAAATTCTGACGCCCGACGGCGACGAAATTGGTTCAGTTTCGCAGTCGTGGGGCGGCCTGGCCAAGGCGCTGTTCACCGGCAAGGGGACCTTTGGCGTGCAAATCGCGCCCGCGTTCGCCGACGACGCCAATGCCAAGATCAGAATCCTGGGGGCCACCATTGCCATCAACGCGCTATTCAAGAAAGCCAAGGCCGGCGGCAAGATTAGCAAAGGCGGCGATGACGACGGCGGTGGAGGTGAGGGGGGTGGGGACGAGTAACGGAGCGCTGGCGGCTTCGTGCCGCCGATCAACGGCCAATCTCAAACCGGCCCAGCGGCCGCAAACGCGCTAGCCACGCCCGCGCCAGGCCATTGCCAGGGTCGCGGCGCACAACTTCTTCCAGCCGCAGTTCCGCTTCGCGCGGTTCTCCCAATTCGGCCAGCACCACGCCTTCCGCCAGCAACAGGGGCAAATCACTGGGAAACTTGGCCCGGCCCGCTCGACAACACTCCAAAGCTTCACGAAAACGCCGCATTTGGCACAGGGCTTCGGCCAACTGCCCATAAGCCAGCGGCAGGAAAAATGGCTGAGACGTTCCCACACGGGCCAGGCAGCGCTGCAGCCATTGGGCCGCCTCTTGGTAAAGTCCGAGGCGCAGCGTGGTGCGGCCCAGGTTCCACTTGGTCAGTGGGTCGCCCGGCCGGTCGCTGTTTTCCAACAGCAACAGGCGAAAGTTGCGCTCCAGTTTGGATTGAACCGCCTCGGGATATTGATAGCCGACGGTGTGAATGATGATGCCCGTGGCCTCCGCCCGACCGCCCAGACGCTCCACGGACGGCAAGATTTGCTCGTGGACACGATAAGTCCAGCGGATTTCAGGGTGATTGCGGAACAGGCCGATGCGAGCCACGGCGCTGCAGCCGTCATGATAGGTCATGGCATAACCAATATTGTCCTCGGGCAAGGACGCGAACAGAGAGCGGAGCTTGGCCCGGCTGGATTGGTCGATCCGGTCGTCGGCATCGAGCCAGAAGATCCACTGGCCCGTGGCATGACGGACGCTTTCATTGCGCGCGGCCGCAAAGTCGTCGATCCAGGCGAAATCGACAATCTTGGCTCCGTGCTTGCTAGCCACGTCCTTGGTCCGATCTGTCGATCCGGTGTCCACGACAATGATCTCGTGGACCAAATCGGCCGCACAGGCCAGGCAAGCACCGAGGTTGGACTCCTCGTTTTTGACGATCATGCACAGCGAAACGGGCAAGGGCATGGAGAGCCTGCCTTTCGCTTCTTCTCTGATGGGCGAAACGCAAACAATGGGCACCGCGGCCCCAAGAATGCCAATCACTGGGGGTTGGCCCCTTGGAGGTTCCTAACTCACATCTTCATGTCGCGAAAGGCGTTACGAATTGCTCAGAAGGGCCACCATAGGGCCCACCGACAGGCGCGACGCGCAACACCCCAGCCATTCCTCGGCGCGAGTCTAATGCCGAGGGTTTGGCCAATCACCGGACGTAAGCTCAGCATAACGGTATTGCTTCCCGCTTCAGCTTGGCATTGGCTTAGCTCACGAACGATGATGCTGACACAAAGCCGACGAACGGTCTTGCTAATTCTAACAGACAAACTGTCTAGATTTTGGAAAAAAAAACAACTCTGGCATGCGCTCAGATAAATGCCCGAAGCACAGGACCAAGGAATCCCGTCATTGGCCGTGACTTAAAATGCTCAAACCCGGCCTCAGCCATCGCGTCACGGTCCGCCGGGCGATCCAGCCAGGAGAGGCAGGCCTGAATCAATTGGCCATAAGGCGCGGTCACCAAGCCTGGACCATAGGGATTGACCGTGGATTCCTCGGACAGGACAAAACGCTTGTTGTTCAACAAATAGGAGACGCGGGGTTGCTCGATGATTTGAGTGTCGTAATAGTGCAAGTTGAGTATGACCTTCGAACGTGCAATCCAGCCATCGCGAGCGTCGCCGTAAACTCCGAACAGCGTGGTCAGCTTGCACCTCTTGGCCAATTCCTCCAGCACGGTCCTGCGGCGATTGTTGAGCGAGCCATAAAAGAGCACATCGATGTCCCGCGTGGCGGACGGAATCGCGCGCAACTCTTCGTGAAAGCCGATGGGCAACAGTCGGGTGTTGTGAATCCCCTTGGCGCCAAGAAAATCAATGTTTTCCTGCGCATAGTCCCAGACCTCGCGGGCCCGGTGGTACATTGCCAAATGCGCCGGCTGAAACCAGCCGTCGCGTTCGAACAGCTGTTCCAGTTGGTAGATCACGAAATCGCAAGCCGGGATAGCCGAGGGATCGGAGATCACATTGTAGCCAAGGATTATGTTGATCGCCGACAGGTCGAAGGCATTGACCTGGAGCTTACATTCGATGCCAAGAGAGCGAAAGGAACACAGCAGCAGCTTGGCAATTTCCGCGAAAGCCTGGGAGTGGGCGTAACCCGCGGGCTGGACCAGCACAATGTTAAATGGCCGCATGGCTTCAACCCTCGGCGTAAGACGGCCTTGCCAGGCCGTCCCGGGCGACCTGGCATGGCCGTCCTATAACGTCTTCGCACGTGCTCGTTTCAGCGTTTCATATTTCTCAGCACCGCCAAGTTGTGACGTGCGTCGGCGTTTTGCGGATCGAGCGCCAACACGTCGTAAAGTGCCTTTTCGGCGGCGGCCCAATCGCGGCCTTCCATCAACAATACGTGGCTTAACAGCAAACGCGGGTTGATCGCGTTGGGATCGCGGGCTATCGTCGCCGTCATGAGTTGCCGGGCGGCGGCGAATTCGCCGCGCAGCCGCAACCCACAGCCGCGCAATACCGCCGCGTCCACGGCAAATTTGCTGTCGTTTTCCAGGGGCGCTAATACCTGATCCAATTCTTGGAAGCGCTGTTGGGCAAGATAAATCTCAGCCAGCGCCAACCTCGCTTGCGGTGAATCGGGGCGATCCTGAAGCACCTGGCGAAACAAGTTCTCGGCTTCGGCATTGCGGCCCTGATCTCGATAAACCAGAGCAAGGTTGTGCCGCGCCTTGTAACCGCGCAGGCCGGAGTCAATGCTGCCAAACCCCGCGTCGGGCTGCGGCTGCAACAGGTAAGCAAAACAGGTCTCGGCGCCGCGTGGGTCCTTCATTTCCCGCAGGATCACGCCCTCGTGAAAGATCAGTTCGACGTCGCGGGGAAAATGCTGGCGGCCGGCCCTGCAGGTGTTGAGGGCTTCCTGCCAGCGGCCCAATTGGCACTGACATCGCACTACGAGGGCGAAAAGCTTGGGCACGATGTGATCGCGCAAATCAACCCGTTGCAGGCTGCGCTGAAGATACGGCAACGCCTCGGCATGCTTCTCTTGCGAGTGATAGTTCCAGCCGATGTTGTACAAGATAAACGCATCATTCGGCGTGTCTTTGTCTTCCAGCTGCAAGAGCCGCAAATCACGCTCCAGCTTGCGGCGGCGCAGGGCATGATCGACATAACCGGTGTGTTGCACCACCACATCAGAGCGGCGGACGGAGCCCCCCGTTCTCTCCACGGCCCCCAGAATTTGCTCATGTATGCGATAGCGCCAGCGGATTTCGGGGTGGCGCCGAAACAACCGGACATGGTCCACCTCGCTGCCCGTGCCCGTGACTTCATCCGGCAGGCAGCGGCACTTCATGACATAAGCGGCATTTTCGTCATGCAGTCCGGCGAGCAGAGCGCGGAGTTTGCGGCGGTTGTCTTCGTCAAGCCGGTCGTCTGCGTCCATCCAGAAAATCCAGTCGGCCGTGGCATGCTGCAAACTTACATTGCGAGCGGCCGCGAAGTTGTCGATCCAGGGAAAATCGACAATCTTGGCATTGAACCGAGCCGCTTCTTCCTTGGTCTTGTCTGTCGAGCCTGTATCGACGACCACGATCTCGCTGACGAGATCGGCCGTGCAAGCCAAACAGGCGGGGAGGTTCTTCTCCTCGTTTTTGACAATCATGCACAAGGACACGGACGGTGGCATGGTAATTAGCCTTGCAACAGCTATCTAAATCCAAAGTTGAACCTAAACTGGTGTGGGACGGGATTCCTAGCCCGTCCTGGACGGCCTGGGAAAGCCGTCCTGCTTACCAATCCATGACTAAAACCCAACAT
>DASRAT010000562.1:0-4952 GCA_035638015.1 Gemmataceae bacterium
TCCCACTCCATCATTGTTCGGCACCACCGTATACGCCGTCTGCCGAAACGTGACCTCCCCGGCAAACCGAAGGTGTTTCGTCACATCCCAGATGAGGTTGGCGAAATAGGTGTCATTCCGCACTGGCTGGCCAAAAGCCAGGTCGCCGTCGAGCGGATCGTCGATGCCGTAGCCGACATGCGTGTGCAGCGTCTCCGGGCAGATGTAAAAGTAAACCTCACCCCAGCCGCCGGCGGAATGCAAGCCCTGGCGCGTGACGGCATTGACGTTTTGCAGCAGGCAGCCGCCGTAAGTCCCGAGCGATTGGCCCACGTAGACTTCCCCCTGCACTCCAAAACGGTCGTTGATCTTCCACCGCATATCGGAGCCGAGGCCCCACACGTCCGCCACCACTTGCGCCTCCAGCGGGAGCGTCGTCCGGATCTGGCCTACAACGCCCGAGACACCCACCTCGAAGGGCCGCTTCGCCTCTAATCCCTCGCCCATCATGGGTCCGAGCGCAAGGGCCGCCCGGCCTTCTACATTGGGCCAGCCGTTGTCTTCGTTAATGCGAAAAACATCGTTGACTGTGGTCGGAACCGGATCGCTCACGCCAACCGTCAATGTAACTTGCGAGCAGTCCGACGGATGCAAGTAGCGTTCTACACGCGCCTGACCGCGGAACAAACCGGTATTGCCCGACGCAGCGAGCAGGCTAAACGGCAATATGTTCGGATTGAGCGGGTTGAAGATGTCGAACTGCAAGCCGGCGGCAAACCGCCAATCGTCATTCTTTAGTTGACCAAATGCCAGAAGGGGAAGGACCCCGTAGCGATCGATAATGACCGCATCGTTGTAGAAATTTGCCAGCACCACGCCGCCCGTTTCGAAATCACAAATCTTGGGACCGGAGAAAATAGCAAACAAATTCGTCTGCCGGGCGTTGGCGTCGAAGGTAGCCTGATTGAACCCGGAGCTTGAGCCAGGAGTAAGGAAGAAGGGCACGCCCGGAGCGACTGGCCGGGCGCTGTTGTAAAGAAAGTCCGCAACGATGGCTCCGCCGAGAAGCAACTTGAAGTCTTTGTCCGCGGTAAAGACCGTGAGGTTCTTCGACAGTTCCGTTACCGATTTCTCCAGGGCAGCCAGCTTTTCCTTGGTGCCGTCGTCTTTCTTTTCCTGGCTGTTTGGCTGTTCTTGCCTGATCGAAGGCAGGGTTGGAGGTGGTGCAGTCACGATGGGATTCAGAACCTCAATGGGCTGGCCGAGGTTTGCCGGCGAACTTGGCAGCACACGCACCCCTGTTTGCCCGTCCCCGACGCCTTGCCCTGGCGATGGGCCCGCGCAGGCAAGCAACACAACCACGCAGCCAGCCGCAAGGCGCACGGACATGCACATCCTCCGTAATGAGTGCATCTTGTATCGGCTGGAAAGATAGGAAGAGTTTAAGGATTGTGCGGGAAATGCCGATTTTGACGAATGGCCGGGCGCCGCGCAATGCGCCCGGCCGCCTGCTTATTTGTTACCAGTCTTAAGCCGCTTTCGGCCCAAACGCATGCCGCACCGCTTGCTCGCTGAACCCCGCTGGCACAGACCCGTGCGCCGCGAATTGATAAACCGCCGCGACGAAGATCACATTCATCGCCGAGCTGACCGCCATCAACAGCAGAAAATAAACCACCGCCAGGGCCAAGACAAGCAACCCGAGCGGCAACAAAGCGGGGGCGGCGGCTAAAATGGCCACACCAAGGACCGCGATCAGAATGCCAGGAATCGCCAGCACGAACATGAACAAGCCGATGCCAAAGTTGCCGATCAACGCCTCGCCCCAGGTCCGTTTCAAAATGCTGACCGATCGGCTCACCGCGGCAAACGGGCCGACATTTTCCACCACCAGCACCGGCACCACAAAAAACGTAACCACGCTCCAGGCCGTGCCCAGGATGGCGCTCACGATTTTGCCGACTTGCTCGCCTGCGTTTTCAACCACTTTGAGCAACACGCCCACCGTCGCCGCCACGAGTGTCCAGGCCAGGATCTGAGGCAACCTGGCAACTGCCGCTTGAATGCCGGCGCCAATAGTTGGCACACCGCCGTTGAAGCGAATCAACGCACAACTAGTCAGAGCGGAATTGAAAAAGATCACCACGAAATAGGTGGCGAAATAGAACGCGAACAAGATGCCGTATTGCACGGCTGGCGAGACCTTGTCCAAATCGAATTCGCGCTGCGGATTTTGCAAGGCCAAGAACAGCACGGGTAGCACGAAGGTCGCCGTGACCACCAGGGTACACATGCCAGTGAGGATCGGAAAGATCAACAATTGCTTGTCGGTTCGCAACACGCCCCAACTGTTACGCGCCAGTGCAAAGCTGTTGGACAGTTTATCGAACATTGCGAGTCCTCCGGTTAATGGAACGCTGCATAGCCCATTGTTACGGGTTTGAACAATTGTAGCACGGGTGGCGGTTTTCAGCCTATCGCAATTGCGCTGCTCCATTAATTCAACGACCAAGCCGCCCCGCCACCATGTCATACCCAATCACCATCACCGCCGCATCAATCAACATGTGGCTGACCCACGACGCATACAGCGACCCCGTTCGCTGGTAAATCCAGCACCAAACGCCGCCGCCGATGGCGATGCCAAGCGACAATGGCACCACCGCGGTGAAAAACTTCTGAACCCCAGGAAAGAAAACCGCCAGCACAATGACGTGATGAGCCATGAAGCCAAGGCTCGCCAGCACCAGCGCGATCCACACGCGCAGATAACGTTTCAGCCAGCCGAAGACGAACCAGCGCCAGTAGTATTCTTCCAACAGCGAGTGAAAGATCGAGAGGAAACACGCGACCGCAATGTAGCCGCCGAGCGTGTCGTAACCGCTTTCGTGGAGCTTGGCGAAGATCTTGTCGGGCGCGTCACGCAGGTATTTCGTGTCTTTGAGAACGAAGAAATACAAAGCCAGCGCCGCCCCCCCGACGATGAGGCCGAATAGCAAGCCAAACCTCAAGCCGCGCCAGCCCGGCCAGCTGGGACGGAGGCTGCGCGGCTCGGTCAGGCCCACGTAAATCACGGGAAAAACGAATTGAATGACTTTGCCGGCCGTGTAAGCGATCACCACCAAATGGCTGGAATCCGCTCCGCCGCCCGCGGCGAGAACGAAATAAATCCACGTCATCACGCTGGGAAATGCCATCGCCCAGGTTAGCGCCAGCGCATCGCGTTTCACGGCAATTCTCCGACCGCAGCGTCATACCCTATCTCTGCAATGGGGAAATCACGATTCGTTTCCCCTCGCATCACAACGTTACCGCAATCTGCGATTCCATTTTGCGAATGCATTCGTTTCGCGAGGCGGCGGGCATTATTGGAATAGAGCTGAGTGGCGGTTTTTCATCGTAAGTGCGACCATCCAGTTCTCTGCCGGTTTTGTTTTTGCGAACCCCGCCCCATTGCTTGAAGAAAAAAGGGACGCTCGCTGCCCGGCACTGGTCCCTGATGCTGCGGACCCAATCTTCCTGCATTGGCCGAGCACCGTTTCCGCTTTCACCACCGACGATGACCCACGAGATTCCGCTCAAGTCAATGTCGCCAAGATCTTCGAGCAACGGTTCAATGGAAAGGAACTTGACAGCGGCTGGAGCACCCTGAAGATCCTTGATGCGGGGCAACCCGTGGCGTTGATTCTCTACACTCACGCCCCACCAAATGTGTGCTAGCTGACCGAAATCAGCCAGATCGGTGCGAAGCATGTCGGCCAGCCGCTGGGATCGCTTGGTCAAAACTTGATACGTGTGCCAGTTGGCAACGCGCATCACCTCGGCGACCATTTTGATGTAATCGTCAGTGACGTCTTCGTGGAACAAATCGCTCATGGAGTTGACGAAGATCATCTTCGCCCGCGTCCACCGTAGAGGCTCGAATAGCTTCTCCGGCACGGTCCGCAAGTCGAATCCTTGCTCGTAAGGATGACCGGGCACGCCGCGAAAACGCTCGGCGAAGGTCTCCGCGTAGCAGTGGACGCAGCCCGGGCTTATCTTCGTGCAACCTCTAACAGGATTCCAGGTTGCGTCCGTCCATTCGATTTTCGAATTGTCCGCCATGTTGGCTTTCTTGCATCGTGCGATTTGTTTGGCCGCGTCACGGCAGTTCTCCGACCAGTCGTTTCACGATCACGCGCAGCTTCTTCTCCGCCGCGTTGGCGACGGCGATGATCTCCGAGAGTTCCGCCGGCTCCAGCGCGTCCGCCAGGCACATGTCGGTGACGATGGAAAAGCCCACATTTCGCAAACCCGCGTGAACGCCGACGATCACTTCCGGCACCGTGGACATGCCGACGACATCCGCCCCGATGGTCCGCAGAAAGCGGTATTCCGCCCGCGTCTCCAGGTTCGGCCCGGTGACGGCGACGAAGACGCCCTTGTGGCACGGAACCTTTTCCTCCAGGGCAATTTTCTGGGCCAGGGCGATCAATTCGCGGTCATACGGAAAACACATGTCGGGAAAGCGAATGCCGAGCCGTTCGTCGTTGGGCCCGATGAGCGGGTTGTCGGCCATGAGGTTGATGTGGTCCTCGATGACCATGAGATCGCCCTTGGCAAACTGCGGATTCATGCCGCCGCAGGCGTTGCTGACGATCAGCACCTCGCAGCCCATCGCCTTCATGACGCGGACGGGGAAGGTGATTTGCTGGAGGGTGTAGCCCTCGTAGGCATGAAAACGGCCTTCCATCGCCATGACGGTTTTGCCGGACAGCTTGCCGCACACCAGCCGGCCGGCGTGGGAATGCACGGTGGACACCGGGAAATGCGGGATGTCCTTGTAATCAAATACCGCTTCGGCGGTGATTTCTTCGGCCAGGCCGCCGAGGCCGGTGCCGAGGATGATGCCGAAACGGGGTTTGCCGGGCCAGCGGGATTGAAGGGTGCGCTTGGCGTCTTGGATTTGGTCGTACATGCGAGGGGTCAGGGGT
>DASRAT010000563.1:0-7387 GCA_035638015.1 Gemmataceae bacterium
CGCCGCGCTCCGCTAAACGCCGCGCTAGCAATAGTTGGCGGCCAAAGTCGTCCGTTTGTTGTTCGCCGATGCCATAGAGGTTTTGCACGGAGCGCGATTCGCTTGCGAAATCGACAACCTCCGGTGCGGCCAGCTGCATACGGGCGGCCAATTCGTAAGCCTCGGTCCGGGCCGCGATGTCCGAGTTTATCTCGTAACGCTGGCGGAACTCGCTGTTCAGTTCTTGCAGGGCCTGCATCTGCCGATCACGTTCGGCCGTGGTGCTTCCGGACGGTGGATAAAGGTTGGGTATCGGCGTGCGCCCAGGTTGGAACGGCGTGGCGGCCACGCGGGCGCCGAGATAACCGCCGGTGAGCTGCACGGGCGAGGAAGTACGCCCGATGTTCACGAAGGTCGGCAAGTTCTGGTTGGCCGTGCCGAGGGCGTGGGTGATCCAGCTGCCGAAAGTCGGATGATCGAACTGCCGGCCGCGGTGGCCGGTCTGGGTTTCGATGACGGCCGGGAAATGGTTGCCTTCGTTGCACCACATTGACCGTACCACGGCGATCTCATCAATCATGCTGCCGATGTGCGGAAACCAGTCGGAAACCGGAATGCCCGATTTGCCATAACGTGTAAAGGTGCGCAAGCATGGAAGCACCGGGCGGCGCATTTCGGCCACGTTGTCGCCGAAGCCGGTGGCGTCGATCATCGTCCCAGCCCAGCGATTGTCCTTGGGATCGAAGGTGTCGATGTGGCTGACGCCGCCACACATGAACAGGAAGATAACCGATTTCGCCTTGGGCGGAAAATGGGGAGCAAGCGCGGCACTTTGAATCTTGCCGTCCGCCGCCCACAGCCCGCCAAGGGCCACGCCAAAGAAGCCGCCGCCGGCATGGAAAAGAAAACTTCGCCGGGACACGCGGCCACAGGAATTCGCAAATTGCATGGTCATGTTCACCGCACGTAAACGAATTCGTCCAGGTTAAAGAGCAGCCACGCTAGCCCTTTCAAACGAGCCGGATCGTTGCCGAGATACTTCAGCGACCGATCCATCTCGGCTGCCGACGGCGGCCGAGCCAGGGCCGTGCGGTAAGCCAGATCCACTGCTTTGTTGAGATCGGTTCCCGCCTGCTTCTTGAGGCGGGCGGCGAAAAGCCCGGCGGCCTTGTCGATCACATTGCTGTTCATCATGAATAGCGCTTGCGGCGCGGTCACCGTTTGCGTCCGCAGCGGACAAGGAGCGCGGCCGTCGTCCACGTCGAAGATTTGCAGAAAGGCCGGAACAACATCGTTGCTGGTCGAGTAACCGCGAATGATGTAAGCCCCGCGGCGATTGCCAATCTTGCCACCGTCGTTGCCAATGTCGAAAGACTTCCCTCCCACCGTGAGGTCGAGATTGCCGGCCGAGGCGAAAATGGCGTCCCAGATCGGCTCGGCTTCGAGCCGTTGCAGGCGAAAATGCCAAAGGTAATCATTGCCGGGATCGGCTTTGATGTTTTCCTTGACCAGCTTGGGATCGAATTCCGAGGCCCGTTTGTAGGTTTCCGAGGTGACCATCAACCGGTTCAGCTCGCGCATGCTGTACTTGCGTTTGACGAACTCCGACGCCAGCCAATCAAGCAACTGGGGATTGACCGGCGTGCCCCCCAGCTTGCCGAAATCGCTTGCCGTCTTTTGCAACCCTTCACCAAAATGCCACTGCCATAGGCGATTCACGGCGACCCGCGCGAACAGCGGATTCTCGGGGTTCGTCAGCCAATCGGAAAAGGCTTCGATCCGTCCTTCGCGAAACTCCAGCTTGGCGGGCGCGAAAGGCCAGCCCGGCAGGACTTCGTGGTTTTTCTCGGGCCGTTCAGGATCGCCGCTGGTGAGGATATAGGTCTTTTCTTGCTCCTTACCCCCGTCGACTTCCACCGTCCAAAACACCGGCAAGGCACGCTGGCCGCCTTTGGGGATTTGGTTGAGTTTTTTCTGCAATTCCTTTTGCTTCGCCTTGTCGGCCGCGGTCATGATCTGGGTGATGTTGCCCGAGTCGATGCGCAGCACCGGGAAATAATCGTCCGCGATCTTCTGCTCCGCGGCGGTGCGTTCCTTCTCCGCTTTGAGGATAATGGGACGAATGTCGCCGGGCAGCATGGCCACGCGTTCGTCGTAAAGCTTCTTTCTGTAAGGGGCAATCAATTCCTCGATTTGCTCATCAACCGCGGCCCGCTTCTTTTGCGATTCCTGGGACGCCTTGCCGTTGGCGACAATCTCCGCAGGCGTGGCCAGCACCACCTTCTTGAGCACCAGCGGATCAAAAAGTGCCTTCATGGCATAGAAGTCCTTTTGGCTGATCGGATCATACATATGATCGTGGCACTTGGCGCAACCGACCGTCAGCCCCATGAAAGCGGTGCTCACCGTCTCCACGGCCGAGATCGATAGTTCCTGCCCGTCCTTGCCGTCGCGAATGACGGCCCCGCGCGCCAAAAATCCACGGGCAAACATATCCTCCGGCCGCGGCTCCATGCGCGAGCGATACCCAGTGGCCGACATCTGCGTGCGAGCCGTGGACCTGTACCCGGTCAGTTGCGTGCGCACGAATTGATCGTAAGGCATGTCGTCATTGAGTGCGTTGATTACCCAATCCCGCCAGAAGTGAATGCCGGGCGCCGCGATCATCCGCTCATCCGCATCGGCGTAGCGAAGCACATCCAACCAGCGGCGAGCGTAACGCACGCCATGCTGCTCGCTGGCCAGGAGTTTATCCACCACTTTTTCGTAAGCATTGGCACTCTTGTCCTGAAGAAAGGCGTCTTGCTCGGCAAGCGTCGGCGGAATGCCAACAAGATCGAGATATACCCGCCGCAGCAAAACCCGCCGATCCGCAAGACCGACGGGAGTAAGGCCATGCTTCTTGTACTCCGCCGCAATGAAGGCATCGATTGGGTTGGTCGATGACGTGAGTCCAGACGGTACGGCGGGACGCACGACCGGCTTCAAGGCCCACAGTTTTTGAGGTTGGGGGGCCTGACCAGCTAGGAGTGCCCCGCAAGCCAGTAGTCCAAAAAAGGCAATCAAGGCGAGGAAGAAGCGCACTTTGAAGACCTGCCATAGCGAGATTGAATGAGTTCGCATGATGCAAGGCTAACCTTGCGGGGGGGCAGCGTCAATGAGGAAAAGGACTGTGACCAATGATGTCCCTGGAGAATAAAGCGTTGAAGAGTTTTGACAGCCATGTTACGCTCAACCCGTCACGCCGAACTCCCACCTGTGTTGTCCTGCATCGCTCGCCGATTGCTTGTCGGAGGTGAAATATGCGGTTTCCTTGGTGGCTGGTGTTGCCGCTGTTGCTTTTGTTGACGCCTCTGACCGCCGCCGCACAGTCGGAACAGAAGAAGGCCGCGCCGCGATTGGACCAATTTGGCGACCCGCTGCCGGAGGGTGCGTTCTATCGGCTTGGCACAGAGCGCATGAGGCATTCGTCAGCAGAGACGTTGATCTTTTCCGCCGATGGCAAACAACTGCTATCCGGCGGCGGCCGCACAACCGAGCTGCGTGTTTGGGATATTGCGACAGGCGACCTCCTAAAAAAGCTGCCACAAGAGTGTCCCTATGGCCATCTGATTGCTTCTCCCGACGACCGCTACCTTGCGGCCGAATGTAATGCCAGCGTCATGCTGATTGACAAAGCCAATGGCAAGATACTTGCGTCGTGGGCGCCTGGTCACTGGTGGCATTGCCTGGCGTTCGAGAAAGACAGCAAGACGCTGGTCGGGCTGGGAAAAAATGACGTGGTCTATCGCTGGGATGTGAAGACACTCAAGGAAGTATCTCAGCAACCCTTGGCGAACATACCCAAGGAGTTTCAAACCGGGCGTAAAGCCGAGTGGATTATTTCATCTGACGGACTCGTCGTTGCGGGAAAGGCCGGCAATTATGACGCGGAAAATCGCCATCGCAACCTGCCGTGGCGCTATTGGGACACAGCCGCCGGTAAGGAGTTAGAACGCACCGCAAACACGGGCACAGCTGGCTGGAGAACCTGGTTATCATCAGACGGTCGCTATCTAGCAGGTAATAACGATGGATACGCGAATGAGGTTTGGGACACCATCGCCGGCAAAAGACTTTGGCTTGATCCGATGAAGACAGCCAAAAATGAGGCGGCACCCGCATTGTTTTCGTTTGTTGTCGCCTTCGACCCAAACAACAAGCAAATTGCAATTGGATACAAGGGCAAATTGGCCCTTTATGAAATGGCCACCGGCAAGGCGTTGTGGATGAACGAGCCAAGTAATGGGGTCACGACTCAATGCATCGTATTTACCCGGGAGGGCAAGTTGATGGCAACAACCGATGGCAAGGTAATTACTGTCATGGATTCGACAAACGGCAAGCCCGTTGGTTTTTCGGTCAAGGATCCCGGCCTAATGACGACTTCTTATTCGGTTTTTCCGCCCGCCAATTTTTGCCCCGATAGTCAAAGCTTTGTCACGCTACACGGTGAATACTTATCCCTTCGAAATACGTCGACGGGCCAGGAAATGCGGCGTCTCGTGAAAGGGTATGTTAAGTCAATGAGCGCTGACGGCCGCTTCGTGCTGGTGGAAAGGGTGAACGACGGCCCGGGCATTAACCCGCAGTTGTGGTGGCAGGGTTTCAGCGTCGTGGATTTGAAAACAGGCAACGAATCCTCGATGCAAATGCAGAGCCAAGGCAACTCCGTTGTAATTGCAGCGGACGGAAGCAGGTTGGCGTGGCTCCGGCACATCGATGGTAGATTTACGCTCTTTGAAACAATAACGGACCGGGTTATCAAAACGTTTAATTGGAGACCAGGTGGGCCCAAACCTTTTGCTTTTGGCGTGGTCCTTTCTCCTAGCCTTAAAATGGCAGCCAAGAACATTGGATTATCTCGTGGAGATTGGGAGATTTGGGATCTTGAAGCCGACAAATCGCTCAGATTCTTGGAGAGTTCCACGGGCGCTAACATATCCAGTTTCTTGCCGGATGGGCGCCGACTCGTGGGGATCAATCAAGAATTCGATGGTGAAAACTCGGTAAAGGCAACAACCTGGCTGTGGGATGTGGCCAGCGGAAAAAAGCTCTTTGGCCTGCCGGGTGCGTTCAAATCCAATTCGCCAAATGGCAAATGGCTCTTGGTCAAATCGGCAAATGGATTTGCTTTGAGTTCAGCAGAAACAGGCAGACTTCACATTGAATTGCCCCATGAGCCGAGTTTTTCAGGGACGGGCGATGGTGCACTGCTTACTACCGTGGAAGATAATAGGCGGGTTGTGAAGGTGAGGGAAACAATAAGTGGATTGATTCTTCACCAATGGCGTTTCTCGTCATGCGGTGCAACTTTGTCGCCCGATGGCCGCACGCTGATAATTAGCGTCCCCCATGGGACTCTCTTGGCCTACGATGCCACCGGCCTTGCATCAGAACCAGGCAAATTGCTGCAAATCAAGCTGACGAAAACCGACGCCGACCGTTACTGGGCTGACCTCGCCAGCATGGAAGGGCCGCGTGTTCATAAAGCGTTATGGACCATGATTGCTGCCGGCAATCAAGGTGTCCAGGCCCTCAAGGAGCGTGTCAAAGCACTCGACACCAAAGAAGCCGAGACGCTGGCAGCCGACCTTGACAGTGCGACTTATGCCGTGCGGGAAAAAGCCATGTCGGGCTTGCCCAAACTGGCTGCCGCCGAGCAGGTTCTCAAAAAGACGCTTGCCAGCAAGCCAAGTTTGGAAGTCAAGCAGCGCATCGAGTTGCTCTTGGCCAAGTTGCCGGCCATACCGCAAGATCCCGAACTGTTGCGGCTATTGCGGGTGATCTTCATTCTGGAGCAGATTGACACGATGGAAGCGCGTCAGTACCTCGAAACATTGGCTGGTGGTCCGCCTGATGCGCATGTTACTCGCGAGGCCGCCGCGACACTCGAGCGCGTCCGCACACGCCAATAATTCCCGGCGACCGTCGAGCCGTAAGGCCGACGAGGGCGCGTTTCCGTTCCTTGTCGCGCGTCCCAACGCCGCCCAGCCCGGCCCCTACGGACAAAAAGCCCTCGAAGTCAGCGACGGGGCGGAGCCCCTTTTTCTGAAATCTGTCGCAAAAGTTATTTCAAAATGATTTACGTCAAAAAACAGTGCTTTTGACATGGAAAAACGGCGGGAAAAACTTGCTGGAAAGTTGCAAGTTGGTGTTGAGATTTGCTTTGAAAGGAAGAATTGACGTAGGAAATGCAATGCATGGGAAAAGGAAAAACTTATGTGACTGGCGCGTGCTGGCAGAGGCGACGCGGATGCGAGCAGTGGCGGATGTTGCCGATTCCCGGTAACCCCACCAACTACGCGATGTTCACCCAGGGCAAGCAAATCGCAAAAGGCTCCTACACGATCAACAACAAAATCGAACCAAACACCATCGACCTGACCATCTTGGAAGACAATGACAAAGGCAAAATACAGCACGGCATTCTCAAAATCGACGTTAACCAGCTGACGATGGCGGTCATTATCGCCTGCAAGGACCGGCCCAAGACGTTCGATCCCGTTGCGAACGTCGCGATAAGGGAACTGAAACAAAACACGTGAGGGGGCCAACCAGATCATTTCGCGCTTATCAGTTTGAACGAATCGAAAAACGCGCGATAATCCGGTGTGGCCGCGCTGGCATCCGCAGTTCCAACATCCAGGATATAAACGCGATCTTGGGTCACGAACACCCGGGTGATGTGCCAATCAGACTGATTGTTTAGCCCCTTCTGTTGGCTTTTCCATTCGCGACCGGGCGTGGAGCCATTGGTAATCCTGGTTTCTTGCGAGATCTTCGCCGATGAGAACGTAACCAAACCGGATTTGAATGCTTCGAGCACGCGCTCCGCCGAATCCGCTTTGCCCAGCTTGTAATAATAAACTAAATAAGCTGTTTTGGCTGCAATGACATCGGCCTTGAACCCATCGGTGAGAGAGCCAGCGTCTTCACCGTTTTCAATCGGCTTCGAATACGGCCCTGCGTCAGGCGGCATGAGAATGGAGAATCCTCCCTCTTTGCTGACGAACTGTTTCCAGTTCGCTGGAGTACTCGACTTTTCTCCCGTGTTCCCCTTGCCTGTGCCCTTGCCCACCGCCACCGGATCCTTGCCCAACGGCCGCTCCTCTTCCTTCGGCGGCGTGACGGGCGGATACTCCTCGCCAAACTTGGCATCCTCCGGCCCCGGCGCCCCCAGCGTGCAAATCGCCTTGAAGGCCGCGTCCGACATGCCCTTCTTGAGGTAGCGGACAGAACCGTCGACCATCACCACAAAGGTGCCGCCATCGGGGCTGCCGTAGGGCGACAAAAAAGGATCAATGCTCTTCTCGTTGGGTACGCTGCGAACCGTGCCGCCGCCGCCTGCCATCCACGGCGCCACGCC
>DASRAT010000564.1:0-3392 GCA_035638015.1 Gemmataceae bacterium
GGGCATCGAGCAAGACGCGACGGACATCGCCCACGTCTGTAGCGGTGTCGGCACAAAGCAAAATGTGGGGCGAGTTCGGGGACGCCATCTTTCCATCCTCAGAAAGAAGGCTCCACTATACGGTGGGGGCACCATGTCGCCAAGCCCACCACGGACGTTCCCTATGCACCGTTACACCAAGCTGCTAGACTGACCAAACACAAGTGCCCGAACGGACACACTCAGCCAGTTTGTCAACGGAGACCCGTCTGATGCCGCCCAGTGCGACGTCGCGAACTACCCATATTCGCAACTTTTCCATCATTGCCCACATTGACCACGGCAAGAGCACGCTGTCCGATCAGTTCCTGCTCAAGACGGGGGCCATTTCGCAGCGCGATTTTCGCGCCCAGGTCCTAGACGCCATGGACCTCGAACGCGAGCGCGGCATCACCATTCGCATGCATCCCGTGACCTGTTATCACAAGAAGGGCGACGACGAGTACGAATTGAATCTGATCGACACTCCTGGCCACGTCGATTTTAGCTACGAAGTGTCCCGCAGCCTTGCCGCCTGTGAAGGCGTCATCCTCCTCGTGGATGCATTCCAAGGCGTGCAGGCTCAAACGGTTGCCAACGCATTTCTGGCGATGGAACACGATCTCACCATTGTTCCGGTGCTCAACAAAGTCGATCTGGAAATGGCGCGGCCCGATGTCGTGAAGGCGGAAATGCAACAGGCTCTGGGCATCGAACCGGCCGATGTGTTGCATGTCAGCGGCAAAACCGGCGCGGGCGTCGATGAATTGATCCAGGCCATTGTAGACCGCATTCCCGCGCCGGCGGGCGATCCCAGCGATCCTCTTAAGGCGCTGGTTTACAACAGTCATTTTGACACCTACAAGGGCGTGGTCGTTTATGTCCGCGTCAAAGAAGGCACGCTCCGCAAGGGACAGCGCATCAAGTTGATGCGGCAAGGCACGGAGCACGACATTATCGAAACAGGCCAATTTCGCCCTGCCATGACAACCTGCGATCAACTCATCGCGGGGCAGGTCGGCTACTTCATGGCCCAGATCAAAACGCTAAGCGATGTAAACATCGGCGACACGGTGACCGAGGCACTGCGTCCCACGGCCGAGGCCTTGGCTGGTTACAAAGAGCCCAAGCCGATGGTTTACAGCGGCCTTTATCCTGTCAACAATAACGATTTCGAGGCATTACGCGAGGCTCTGGCCAAGCTGCGGCTCAACGATTCCAGCTTCACTTACCTTCCCGAAAGCAGCGAGGGGCTGGGCTTCGGTTTTCGCTGCGGCTTTCTGGGCATGCTCCATCGCGAGATCATTCAGCAGCGCCTGGAGCGCGAATGCGACATCGATCTGGTGCAGACCGCGCCCAACGTCACCTATGAAATCCTCACCCGCAAGGGCGAAATCTTAACCATCGACAGCCCGCAAGACGTGCCCGATGCGGGGCAGATCGAGGAGTTCAGAGAACCGTTTGCGAAGATCAGCTTCCTGATTCCGTCTGAGAACATTGGCGACATCATGGGCCTGTGTTCCGAACGGCGGGGCGTCTACCTTCGGACCGAGTATCTCAGCACCACGCGGGCGATCATCGTCTACGAACTTCCGCTCGCGGAAGTGATTTACGACATGTACGATAAACTCAAGTCGGTGACGCACGGCTACGGCACCATGGATTACGATCTCACCGGCTTCAGGGCGGCGGATTTGGTGCGGCTGGATGTATTAGTTCACGGCAACCGTGTCGATGCACTGTCCACGATTGTCCATCGCGTATTCGCCGATCGCCGTGGCCGCAAGCTGGTCAAGAAGCTGCGCGGCGAGATCGACCGGCACTTGTTCGAGATCGCCATCCAGGCGGCGATCGGCGCTCGTATAATCGCGCGGGAAACGATTGCGCCGATGCGGAAAAACGTGACCGCGAAGTGCTACGGCGGCGACATCACCCGCAAACGCAAGCTGTGGGCCAAGCAGGCGGCAGGCAAGAAACGGATGAAACAGGTGGGGCAAGTGGAGATTCCGCAGGAGGCGTTTTTGGCGGTGTTGGAGACGGATCAGTGATTCATTAAACCAGGTGAACCATGAACGAATCGGCAATTGCGCCCGAGGCGCAGAATGTCCTCCAATTCAGAGTTGCAACCCTAATGACCGTTGGGAGTTGCTGTACGAACAAATGGTGTTAGAACGCGACCGCCTTGGGCAAGAACTGGAAGAGGTGACGAAAGAGCGTAATGATTACCTCAATGCTGTTTACGCTTTGATTGCTACTCCAGAGCTTCCAATTGCCTGGAGGAGCTGTTGGCGCAGCGGTGAGCGGAACCGACTTTGAGCTTTTGATTGAAGAGCCTCTCTAAACCAAGTAGCCCGTTGGCTTTGTGCAATGACATCGACATCGGAATTAGATTAAAACCAAAATACCCACGGATAAGGGCGTTGAGCAATGCCAGGCAATGGTGTTCCCCTGGTCCAACCAAAGCGCTGGCAGCGGTTTGACATCATCCGCCTATTCGTCCTTGTCATTTGCGTCCTGCTGCTTCTACGCACCTTTTTCCTCGACGCCTACCACGTCCCCACCGGCAGCATGGCCCCCACACTGGTCGGCCGGCACCGCGCCTGTTCTTGCCCGCGTTGCGGTTTCACGGTCCAAGTTGGACTCCATGAACGCGACGATGCCGCCGATGAAACTCAAGCACGCTGGTATCAACACGCCTGGTGTCCCAATTGCGGCGCCATGGGTTTGCCAATACACCAATCGGCTGTCGCCAGCGGCCAGCGCATGATCGTCAACAAAACCGCCTTCGTCACGCGATCCCCCAAGCGTTGGGAGGTCGTCGTTTTTCACCTTTTCGGCCTGGACTTCATCAAGCGCATTCTCGGTTTGCCCGACGAAACGGTGGAGATCAAGGACGGCGATCTCTTCGTGAACGGCGCCCTTTGTCGCAAAACACTGGAAGAAGTTAAGGCGATGCGCATTCTCGTCTTTGACCACAATTATCAACCTAAGCCGATGACCTGGGCGCCGCGCTGGGAAAGCGCTCCGCAGCGCACGAATGGCCAGTTACTAAGCGGCGCTACTCTGCATCTGGACGGCACGTCCACCTCTGACGGCTGGCACTTGGTCGCCTACCGACATTTTTGCCTCAACACCAAAAAATTCTTGCCGATCACCGACGAATATGCTTACAACGGCGCCGAGCCCAGCCGAACTGTGCCCGTGCATGATCTCATGCTGGAGTGCGACATCGAAATCCAGGCGGGCCAAGGAACGTTGGCGTTGGGCATTAGCGATGGCAAAGATCACTTGATCGCGCTACTAACGCCCGATGGCCGAGCCACGCTGCATGTCGCGAATGGATTTTCGGTGCCTATGCTCCAACAGCCTGGCTC
>DASRAT010000565.1:0-3433 GCA_035638015.1 Gemmataceae bacterium
CCGATTGTGGTTTGGCAATGTCCAAATTGTACTTCATTCCCCGCAACCGCGAAACGTCAACGCGCCGAGGCCCGGTCGAGGTGGAAACCCTTCAGGGCCACAGTGGGTGATTGTCCAAGCAACAGTTCCTTCATCACCAACCCCGTTCCCGGCGACAGCAATATGCCGGACCGGAAATGCCCCGCCGCGACAAACAGATTGTCCCATCCCGGCACCAATCCAAGAAAGGGCAATCCATCAGGACTCCCAGGCCTCAATCCCGACCAACATCGCTCCATCGTCGCTTCGCGCAGCCCTGGCGCCAGCCGACATGCCAACGCCAACAACTCCTTGACTGCGATAGCTGTGTTTCGTTTTTCGAAACCCACATCCTCCTCCGTCGATCCGACAACGACATACCCATCCCCCCGTGGCACTACGTAGCGTGACCCTGCGAGGAGAATTCGCTGGAACCTCAGCGCCATTGCCTTCAGCAACACGATTTGCCCACGAATCGGCCGAATGCCAGGCCGCCAACCGACGCTGTCCAGCAACTCTTCGCTCCAGGCGCCCGCCGCAATCAGAAACCGCCCCGCGTGCACAACACCTTCAGGCGTTTGCAATCCCGTGATGCGCATTCCGTCCTGTTGCAAACCATGCACAGCACATTGCGGCCGCAAGCTAACGCCCAAAGACTGACAAGCTCCTTGCATCGCCCGCAAATGCCGAGGATTGCGCACCTGAGCCATGTCCGCCAGATGAACCGCTCGGCCAAGGTCATTTGCCGCTCCTGGCTCAATCTCAGCCAATTCGCGGTTCGTCAGCGTCACTCCTGGGCTGGCTTCCGTTTGCCATTCGTCCTCATGTCCAGGCTCACCAAGATCAACAAACTCCAGTCCGCCACAGCGCCGGTAGCCATTATCGATGCCGGTGCATTCAAGGAGTTCTTGCGACAATGACGGAAACTGTTGACAGCTGAAGGCCCGCAGCTGGTCTAGCGGCGTTTTCGCCGTGGCCGGATCGCACGCCGGAATAATGCCCGCCCCGGCCCACGAAGCCTCATGGCCAAGGTCGCCCTTGTCTAAAACAAGTACCCGGCAGCCTTCCCGCGCCAGATAATAGGCCGTGGTCAATCCAATGATGCCGCCGCCGATGATGGCGATGTCTGGTGACGATTGCATAAAGTATTTATACAAGCCGTTTGCGGCTTAGCGCGAGACGTTAATCATGACAACCTTCCAAATCCAAACCCGCCAACGCAACGAATTCGTCGAAATCACCGACCGCGTCCGCATGGCGTTAAAGCAATCCGGCGTCCGCGAAGGCCTCTGCGTCGTCTACTGCCCGCACACCACGGCCGCCGTCACCATCAACGAAAACGCCGACCCCGACGTTGTCCACGACATGCTGCTGCATCTGGGTCGCACCATTCCTCAGCAGCAAACCGGCTTCCGCCACGGCGAAGGCAACAGTGACAGCCATATCAAAACCAGCCTGGTCGGCCCCAGCGTCACCCTGATCGTGGACAAGGGCGATCTCGTCCTGGGCCGCTGGCAGGGCATCTGGTTCACCGAGTTCGACGGGCCACGCACACGCAATGTCCACGTTCAGTTCGTTGGCAACCACGATTAACGAAAGGAAGCACCCCAATGAGTCACGGCACGGAACATCACCTGGAACACGCCGAACACGCTCAACATCAGGCCCACGATCCCTTCGACCGCCGTGTGGCCATCACCATGGCGATCATGGCGGCCGTGCTGGCTGGTGTCACGCTGGCCAGCCATCGTGGCCACACCGAAACGCTGCTAAAAGCCAACGAGGCAACCGCCTTGCGCACCGAAGCCGGCGGCAAACGGACCGACGCCGACACCAAGCACACGCAAGCCAACGATCAATGGAACTTCTATCAGGCCAAGAATATACGTTCGCATCAGTATCAATCCTTTTTGCTCATGGCCGCGTTGGTGGACAAGCAAAACGGCAAAGCCGACCCCAAGTCAAAAGCCATTCAGGACTTTTGGATCACGCAAATCGAACGCTATGAAGGCGACGAGTACTGGGCCGAATTCCAGAAAATGCTGGAGAGTTACCAAGACCGCGGCAAATACGCCAAGTCGTCCGAGTTTGTCGAAAAAATGAGCAAGGCCAAGGCCCCGGAAACCAAAGGCGATTTGGCACAAATCCAGGCCAAAGCACGGGAATTAACCGCAGAAGCCGACAAACTGCAAAAACAAGCCCATGAAATCGACAAACAGGCTGAAGCCAAGGACCACGAAGGCCACGCCTTGCACGGCAAGGTGACCTGGATCGACCTGGGCCATCTCGGCCTGGAGCTTGCCCTGGTGTTTTGTGCCGTGGCCATGTTGCGCAAGCAACGCCCGTTTTGGATCACCGGCATCGTCATTGGCGGCGTCGGCGCGGCCCTTGCAGTTATCGGAATCGTCGGTTGGATGACCTTGGGCGCCGCCGCGGCCGGGCACCATTGACCTTTTGCCCAGACAGCCCCTTGCGAACCGTGCCCCCGCGCGGTAGAGTCACCTTTGAAGTCGTTCGCGGCTTTAACAGACCTCTGCGGTGTTCGTGTCAGACTGTCCTTTTGACGAACCGATGGAGTACCCGCAGGGAGCCAAACTAATTATCGTCCGGTGCTTGCAAGCCCACCCCGAGTGGGATCCGAAATCCGGACGTGAGGCACCCTCACTTAACAGCGGGTTCTCAAAAGCGTTTGCACGGCACAGGTGGAGGTCTTTTTGCGCGCACACCTAACAACTTGCAGTTAAACAATTTGTGTCATTGCTCTTGCCTAAACATTAAAGATCGGGGAGAGAGCTAATTGAATATGCTTCACATTTCGAAAAAATCTGGCTGACGTTGTTTCTTATTTCACAAGGGCTTCCGTTAGTTCTTACCCGAACGTAAAACTTTAACAAAGTTTTGTAGTTGACATTACCGTACAAGACGCTAACTTAGCATCCTCCTGACTTGCTCGCCCAGCTGAGCAACCTTGAGAGTGCCCCAAAGACCAGATGCCCTTGGCGGTGGCGAAGCCACTTGAGTGGATGACGCCATTTGCAAAACGTGCCGTCTCTTTTTGCGGGTTTTGTTTATTCCTCCATTACTCCAGATACTACTCACCAACCTCCTCTGACATTGCCGCGCCCAAGGTGCGCGCAGTCTGAGCAGGCTTTGCATACACTCCAGTATCCGAGCGGTACCCGCCCAGGGTCACGGACGTTACCCAGCAGGCGCCAAGGACGGCGAGGGTCAGGGCACGAGCTCTTAGTGGTGCTCTCGGAACTGGGGTTGAAACACGATGTTCACCTGGGAAACCCTAACCTCGCGGCCAGACCGTTGGCCCCGAGCGGGTCGGTCCACTGCCAGGGACGCTCCGGACCGCTGATTCGCTGGCCGCGCCAAGGATGGCCGCGGCCGGTTTTTTTTCCCAACGCCT
>DASRAT010000566.1:0-9497 GCA_035638015.1 Gemmataceae bacterium
TGCAAACCTACGGCGCCGGCTCGACCGTCAAACTCGGTTTGCTCCGCCAGGGCAATCCCGTGGAAATGTCGGCCAAGCTGATTGAAACCAGCAAGCCGTTGTCCGGCCAGGGCGGCAAGGGCGGCGGTAAAGCCGGCGGCGGCAAAGGCGGCGGCGCCCCGTTAACCCTCTGGAAAAAATCGGTCTTCCGCGTCGCCGTCATCGGTATCGAATACACCGATGTCAAGCACAACGCCAAGGTGTCCAATCAGGATTGGGCCGACTCCATCTTTAGCAAGGGCACTTACTTCAAAAAGAAAAACCCCACCGGTCAAGACGTGCACGGCAGTCTCAACGACTACTTCCTGGAGCAATCCGGCGGCGCTCTTCGCATCGAGGGCAAGGTCTTCGATTGGGTCAACGTCGGCAAGAAACGCGGCGACTACATCCAGGGCAACGGCACCGGCGGCGGCAACAAGACTTTGGTCTTGAGCGACGCTTTGAGCAAGCTCACTTCACGCGACGGCAAAGACGCCCTCAAAGAAATCGACGGTTACATCTTCATTTACGCCGGCGACCGCTACAAAACCAACGCCGGCGCTATTTATTATCCCCACGCGGGCACCGTGCAGCAAACGCCGTATGTGCTCACGTCGGAAGGTACATCCACCATGGCGTCCGTCAACAGCTTCGCCAAGATCGCCTGCCAGGCCCTGGGTCTGCCCGACCTTGCCGCTCGCCCGGACCAATCCGCCTCCCGCAGCCTCGGCAGCTGGTGCATTCTGTCCAACCCCATCTCCAATGGCCGGCCGCAAGGCATGAACCCCTGGGCCAAGGAAAAACTCGGTTGGACCAAGCCGATCGTCATCGACCCCAGCCAACCGCAGAAGTTGATTCTGTCGCCCATCGAGGATTCGCCCAAGGAATGCATCAAGGTGCTCGTTCGCCCCAATGGCAGCGAATATTACCTACTGGAGAATCGCCGCAAGAAAGGCTTTGACAGCGATTTGCCCGGCGAGGGCCTGCTGATCTGGCGTGTGGTCAACGACCGGCCGTTGCTGTGCGAATCGCACGGCATCGACAGCCCCAAGGCGCCCGATCTGAACACCAAAGCAGTGCCGTTCCCCAGCGAAAACAATTCCGCATTCACACCGGACACTGTCCCGTCGAGTCGTTCGCCGCACGGCGGCGGCTTGCCGGTTCACATCACCCAAATCCAGCGGTTACCGGATGGGCGGATTATCTTTTCCATTGGGTACGAATATCGTTAATTCCCCCACAACAACGCGCAAAACGAGCCGCCGGGCTTGCCCCGGCGGAGCGCGGCGGGGATAAACCCCGCCGCTCGTCTTAACCGCCGTGATGTCTCCATGTCACGCGACAAACCGCCAATTCTGCACCTCTGCGAAATGACCGCCGGTCAGGCTGGCGATTTCTTCGTATTACTCGCCGAGCGCACCAAAGGCCAAACGCGCGATGGCAAGCCCTATTATCAATGCAAATTCCGCGATGCCAAACGCACCGTGACGATGATGGTCTGGCTCGATGGCGGCCGCTACGAGGAGTGCGACACCAAATGGCGTGCTGGTGAGTTTTACAAGATTCGCGGCACCTATCATGAATCCGAGCGCTACGGTCCCCAGCTCGAAGTCCATCAAATGCGGCTGGTGCAGGAATCAGATCGTGAAGAAGGTTTCAATCCCACCGATCTCGTGGACCGCTCCCGCTTTGACAGTGATGCGATGCTCAGCGATCTGCGGATCGTCGCATCCAAGCACATCGCGGACGAGCCGCTGCGGCGGTTGGTGTTGACTATTCTGGACCGGCACGGCGAAGCGCTCAAGCGCTTGCCGGCGACGCGCGATAAGTTCTATCCGTTCGCCGGCGGCTTGCTGGAACACATCATGTCCGTGACCAGCATTTGCATCAATCTCGTCGAGTTTTACGCCTCCCGCTACACGGAATTGCAACCACCGCTCAATCGCGATTTGGTAGTGGCCGGAGCGATCTTGCACGACATCGGCCGCGTCTTGGAATTGGGCGACGAGCCGATCAACCCACAGCCGACGGTGCCGGGCCGCTTGATCGGCCACCTGATTTTGGGCCGCGATGTGGTGCGTGACATGGCCAAGGAACTGGGCGACATTCATCCAGAGATGGTGCAATTGCTGGAACACGTGATCCTGACGCACCTGGGACTGCCGGAATGGGGTTCGCCGCGGCTGCCATTGGTGCCGGAAGTGTTGATCGTCCATCATGCTGACGATTTGGATGCGAAGATGGAGATGTATGCGCGATGTCTATCGCGGGACAAGGAGACAGGGCCTTTCACGGCACGCGACCCTGCGCTAGGTAAACAATTATTGAAAGGTCGTTCCGTTTAGCCGCGACGCGCCCCGGAGCGCGGTAAGCGCTACTTTACAATCACGTGCGGCCGGATGCTTTCCAGCGTCTTCACCCCAATCCCCGGAACCCTTCGCAAATCATCCACTGACGTAAACAACCGCTTCTCGCGCTCGTCAATGATCGCTTGCGATTTTTTCGGCCCGATCCCCGGCAGCTTTTGCAACTCCGCCAGCGTGGCCCGATTGACGTCGATCGGTTCCACAAGACTCGCCAATTTGCTGCCGGCTTTTGGCTCTTTGGTCGCTTTTGCAGAACTGTCTACAAGAACGGGCTTTTCCGTCGTCTTGACTGTCACAAATGGCCGCAGCCGTTCCAGCGTCGTTTTGCCAATACCCTTGACCTTCAACAGGTCGTCAACGCTATGGAAGCCACCATTCGCCAGCCGGTATTCCTCGATGCGGTCTGCGAGGTTTGTCCCAATGCCGGGCAGCTGCATTAACTCGGCTCGTCGGGCTTCGTTGAGATCGACACGGTAGGTGATAGGCCGAGCTTCTTGCAATTGACTCGGGTCAGCGCCGCTGCGAAGGTAGCTCAGTGCGTGCACGCAGAGCAGAGCCGTCAGCGCCCCCAGCACAAAAATTCCAGCGAATTGAGCAGAACGTGGCCAGGCCGCGACAACCGCGGGTTGCGCAGCGGGAGGGGCAGGCTGCGCCGCCGGTTGGCTCGGTGGTGGGTTCTTGGAAAACGGCAGAATCAGCGCATGGGAAGCAGGTGCCGCGTCCATGGTGTCGATCCTTGCTGAAGCACAATGTTGTGCTGCACATTTTACTGTGCGTTTCGCAAGGTGAGAACAACATATCGGCAATATTTTTCGAGAAAGGGAATGCGCTCAAGCAGCATGGCATCGCACCAGTCGAGCGGTTTTTGAAGGCGGCGAGATTGAAGCAAACGCCTTGCCATCGACAGCAGTTGGAAACCGCGGATTTGAACGCAGGGAAAAATCGCTTGCAGTTGTTGCAGTTGCAGACGAGTCAACGGCATTTCATCGGGCGTACGGTGTTTGCCCGGATAAGGCAGCCGGCGGCGAGCGACGTTGAGCAGAGGGTTACCGCCCCACGGTTCGCAAAAGACGGCCAGGCCGCCGGGTTTTAGCACACGCCGCAATGTCGCCCCGGCGCGTGCCAGGTCAAGATGATGCAAAATGGCGCAGCCCCAGACGCGGTCGAAAGAAGCATCCGCGAACGGCAATTGTTCGCCATTGGCCTGGACGAAGTCGACGTGAACATTGTTGGCTTGCGCCCGTGCTTTGGCTTCTTCCACGTAGCCACCCGACAAATCGAAAGCCGTCACACGCGCGCCCGCTCGGGCTAAAACAACGGCTGCCATGCCGTGGCCGCAGCCGTAGTCCAGGACGCTCAGGCCAGACACATCGCCCAGCTGGGCGAAAGCGGGTCTGATCCACGTTTCGTGATCGAGATAATCGGAGTCGGAAAACTGAAGTGGCACACCGGCGTCGGCACGTTTCTGTGCCTGCCGGTCATGAAAAGCCAGTTCGCTAACAATGCGGTCCATCGCATCTTCCTCACGTCCTCCTCTCCCTGCGTAGGGGGAGGGCTGGGTGGGGGAAGGTTGTACAATGACTCCAACCATACCCCAAACAAGGAATCCACGCCATGCCCTCCTGGAAAATCGCCACCGTGCAGATGGACTGCAAGCTCAAGGACCGAGCCGCCAACCTTGAAGCCATTCGCAAGCATCTTCACGAAGCCGCCGCCAAAGGCGCCCAACTGGCGGTCTTTCCCGAGTGCGCCGTTGCCGGCTATTGCTACGAATCCAAGGCCGAGGCCATGCCATTTGCCGAAACGCTCCCCGGTCCGACCACGGAGGCCTTGAGCATCGATTGCCGCCAACTCGGCATCTGGGCCGTTGTCGGACTACTCGAACGCGACGGCGATGACTTGTTCAATTCTTGCGTCCTGGTTGGCCCTGACGGCTTCAAAGCCAGCTACCGCAAAACCCATCTGCCTTGTCTCGGCGTTGACCGTTTCACAACTCCCGGCACTCGCCCGTTCGCGGTTCAGGATCTCGGCGGCCTGCGCATCGGCATGAATATCTGTTATGACGGCAGCTTCCCTGAAACCGCCCGTATCTTCACGTTGCTGGGCGCTGACCTGGTCGTGCTGCCCACCAACTGGCCCGAAGGCTCGATCAGCACCATCACCTGCCTGATGCCGGCGCGAGCCCTGGAAAACCACATCTTTTACGCCGCTTGCAACCGCGTCGGCGAGGAAAAGGGCTTCCGTTTCCTGGGCCGGAGCCGCATCTTCAATGTCAACGGCGAACTGCTGGCCGCGAGCGAGGACGACCGGGCTACAATAGTGTATGCCGACATCGATCCGGCGAAGGCACGGGACAAGAAGGTGGTCAGGGTGCCCAAAGTTTTTGAATTGCACCGGACGAATGACAGACGGCCGGAGTTGTATGGGCCGTTGACGGCAACTGAACGCGACTAAATATAGGAGCAAAATCATGGTTGTCCATGGCCGTATTAGAGGTGGCGTGGTTGTACTCGATGGCGCTCCGAGCCTTCCCGAAGGGTCGAAAGTCACGGTCCTAGTCGGCCCCGCGGAAGTGAGCCCAGTCCTCGGAATTGCCCAGGAAAGCCACAGCATTTTGGATATTCCACCAGTCAGCCTTGGGGCTGTGCTGCGCCCCATGACAACCGACGATGACCTGCTTGGTGAAATGCTGGAAGGCCGAATATGATCCACGGAATCGATACCAGCCTCATGGTCGCGGCCGAGGTTTCTGAACATTCGCAACATGCCGATGCCCGATTGATCATTTCGCGATTGCTTGGAGCGGGGGACCAAATTGCCATCGCGCCGCAGGTGCTCGCGGAATTCATCCATGTTGTGACTGATTCTAGACGATTTGCTCAGCCTCTGGACATGACGACCGCAAAGCTAGTGGCCGAACAATGGTGGAACGCAAAGGACACTGTGCAAGTCTTTCCCGATGACATCGCAACTCGACTTTTTTTGATCTGGCTTGCTCAATTTTCACTTGGCCGCAAACGTTTGCTCGACACAATGTTGGCGGCCACCTATGAACGACAAGGCATTCGCTCGATATTGACGTTGAATGCAGCCGATTTTGGAGTTTTCGGGGTATTTTCCTGTATTTCTCCTGGTATCTACGCGGGACCATGAAAACGGGGGCGATTGCCGGTGATGACAAAATATCCGCGATTACAAAGTGGCCGCGACCAAGCGCCGGAAGGCGCACTGGAAGGGATAAGCGTTCATCCCAGGCCGGCCGAGGCTTGATCGCGGATTGGTTTTTGGTGCGGGAAGGTTGGCAGCCCCGGCCACGCTGCCGCGGGCTGCTGTCAACGGGACGGGTGGCTGGGCTTCTTCCCCGGCCCGACGTCACGAGAAAACACCACGCCGTGAACGGTGCGCTCATCGTAACGGCCGTTGCGGACCGGAGGAGTGCGCATGAGTTCGATGGTGAATACAATTTTTTCGCGGACCTTTGCGCGACTCTCATTGGGTAAACGAGATTCAAGCAATGCCAGTGCTTCGGTACCGCCAAGTTCGTCACAAGCAGCCGCGGCGCGGCAGGCGACTTTCGCACTGCGGTCAACGAGGCCCAGTGCCAGAAGTTCTAGCCCCAGTGAGGCGGGCGGATTGTAGCGCATCAGACACATCACGTTAAACCGAGGACCCAATTTTGGATGAGTCGCCAGCATTTTGAGCATCGCTGCTGGCAAGGCGGAAAAGTGCGCGGTCTCAATCAGCCGTTTGCCGCCGCAACAGAATACGAACTCGAGCGGACATGCTGTCGCTTTTGCAAACGCTTCCACATGTTCCGGACGAATCTCGCCAATCTCACGGATTTCAATAACCGCATCGACGACGTCATAGCAGAGCTGACGATAGTCGTCCCGCTTAGTGAAACCGTTGACGTACAAGACCTCGGTTTCGCGGCCAAACGACCAGATGTGATCCTTGAGAGTCGGGTCCGGCATAAGACACAAAACACGTAATTAAGCACAACCAATCCTGCCTAATCTGTCGAAACGCTTGTCCAAAGGCGTCTCCATCGCCTCCAAGTTATCGCCATGATCTTAAGCCCCAGTTGGTTCCGGTCAAGGAAATAGTGCCAAGAACATCGGGAGCCTTGATGTTCATTTGCAACGAACAATTAAACGGCTATCGGCCATCGGCCAAACTGCAATGTCCGAAATCCTGTAAAATCCTCACCATCTTACCCGACCCTAACACTTCCCATCCCGTTCCCCCCCCGCCTTGCCACAAAATCACATTTTCTAATTGTCACGCCCCGCGCGCGCCCTTATGATCCCATGCAATGTCGTTCGTCGTCATTTCCCGGATTCACTGAGGAAACCGCCATGCTTCGCACTGTGTTCTGCCGCTGGGCAGCGCCGCTGGTCCTGTTGGCCAGCATGGCAGTCTTTTTGCCTTGAGGGACAGGAGCCGAACATGACTGTCGAACGGATTGAATTCGCACCGGTATTTGGTGCGGATGCTGGTTATCCGCCCCCCTATCCCGCCAGTCGGGTGATGCCCGATTGGTACAAGGCGATGCCCATCGAAAACCAGCCGCCGGGAATGCAGACGCCGGTTTTCGGATCTCGGACGGTCAAGAACTGCATCCCGTTTTTGGACGCGATGACCTGCGGCTACATCATTCCTTTGGCAGTCGATCTCAGGGTGACCATTGGCCCGAACGGCGAGTTTCACGGCGACGCTTATCCCTCCAATATGGTGCAGTTCCACACCCCCCGGCAAGTGCCGGGCGCGCCCTTTGAAAACAATTATCTGCTGAAGTTCGTCAACCCCTGGCTGATCCAAACGCCGCCGGGCTATTCCACGCTTTTTATGTCTCCCTTGAACCGCTTTCAGCCAGGCCTCATACCTCTTGCCGGTTTGGTGGAAACGGACCTCTTTTATCGAGCGGTCAATTTCCCCACGATCTTGTCGGTCCCGCCGGGAACGAGCTATTCTTGGGCGCGGGGTACGCCGCTCGTACAGGCCCTGCCCGTAAAGCGCGCCGAGTTTCAATCGGAGTTCGTGCCGCTCAACGTCGAAAAACACAACGAGATGTGCGAAAAAACTCAGGGCCTTCCGGAAAACTATAACTTCTACAGAGATAACATCTGGGAAAAGAAGGGTTATCGGTAGGGGACGGCGGGGAGGCAATACGAAAAAAAAAGTGGCCGGAAGCTATTCCACGGCAGGTGGAAACTTTCGCGCTAATGAAAAAACCAACGCCGCGGACGCAGCTGGAAGCGCCCCCAAATCCTCACCATCTTACCCCGCCACCAAGTCACAATCACCGTGTGTAGGGTCGGGCGACCGTCAGCCCTGGCACAATGCGGTAATGTTTGACGTTGAATGTCAAAAGAGTCGCGGCGTGACCGACGGCGCAAGCGGCGATTAGCGAATCCAATAATCCCAAATTGTGCGACAGGTGAAAGGTAGCGAAGTCGGACAGCGCGCGAGCGCAATCCGTTTCCGAGGGCCAGACAACCTGAAGCGGCGCAACCAGCTTTAAGGCCTGGCGAAGTTCTTTACCATTGCGAGCATCCTGCACGAGTTCCATCACCACAAATCCAGGAACTGCCGGCAAATTCGCCAGGGTCGCAAACCAAGCCATTGCCGGTGGGTGGCCGCGTTGAATATCGATGAGAACGTCAGTGTCCACGAGGTCCATGGGCTACGGTCGCTCTCTATGTTGAGCCTGTTGGCGAAGGTTGCGGGCGTGTTCTGAAGCGTCCGTGATGTCCGGCCTGGTGCCAATTAGCCCCGCGCGTTGCCAGTAGGCAACGAGTTCCGCTCCACTATGCGGCTTGGGATCGGTGCTTCGGCCTGACGCGAGCAAACGCAGGGCGTATTCGGAGACGGGCAGCCGAAGTTGCGCGGCCTCAGCCGCCAGTTCGGTTGCCAGCTCAGGCGGCAACTCAAGAATAAGGCTCATGAGTAAATCTCCTTTGGCTGCATTTTAGCAAAAAGGACGCCCAAGTTGCATGTGAAAGCAGGGCAAAGCCGCATTCAGCATGCCAACCCCCACTTCATCTTGCCGGCATTACCCGACCCGCACACTCCACAACTCCCCCACCCGACGCTTCCCACAAAATCACATTTTCTAATTGTCACGCCCTTCGCGCCCCCTTATGATCCCATGCAATGTCGTTCGTCGTCATTTCCCGGATTCACTGAGGAAACCGCCATGCTTCGCACTGTGTTCTGCCACTGGGCAGCGCCGCTGGTCCTGTTGGCCAGCGTCGTTTCCGCCGCCGATGCGGTCGAGATCAAGCTCGCCCGCCATCCCGATTATCACAATGGTAAAGTCGTTTTCAGCTACCTCGGCGACATCTGGACCGCCAAGGAAGACGGCTCGAATCCGCAGCGGCTCACGGTCCACCGCGGCCGTGATGAACATCCGCGTTTCTCGCCGGACGGCAAATGGATCGCGTTTTCCTCCAACCGCTTTGGCAATCACGACGTGTTCATCATGCCCTCCGAAGGCGGCCAGGCCAAGCAGCTCACCTTCCACAGCGGCGGCGACACCGTCGTCGGCTGGACGCGCGATTCCAAGAAAGTCATCTTCCAGGCCTCGCGCGGCATGATGTTCCCCGGCATTCCGAACCTTTACGAAGTGCCGATCTCCGGCAATGTCGAGCAGCCTATCCTCACCGACTGGGGTTACTGGGGCAGCTATTCGCCCGACAGCAAGATGTTTGCCTTCAATCGGCACCCGGCGGTCTGGTGGCGCAAGCACTATCGCGGCAGCTACTCGGCCGACCTGTGGGTGATGGACACCACGACGATGAAGTTCAAGCAGCTCGTCGATGAAAAAACGCCCGACGAGGAGAAGGCCAATAATTTCTGGCCGATGTACGGCAATGGCGGCGACATTTATTTCGTCAGCGACCGGGCCACCAAGGCCAAGAGCGGCACGCCCGAGGTTTACAAATCGGTCAACAACATCTGGAAAGTCAACGACTCCACCGGCCAGTTGACGCAAGTCACCAAGCACACCAGCGGCGCCATGTTCTGGCCCTCAATGTCCGGTGACGGCAAGGTCATCGTTTACGAAGAAAACTTCGGCCTCTGGAAGCTCGACGTGGCCACCGGCAAAAC
>DASRAT010000567.1:0-5802 GCA_035638015.1 Gemmataceae bacterium
GAAACGGTTGTCGCTTTCCCGAATCTTAACTTTACGGGCTACAAGGCTAATGCCGCAGGAGGCAAAAAAGGCGGCATCCGCCCCATCGTGCTGACTCACGCAGGCGATGGTTCCAATCGCGTCTTTGTCGCTCTTCAGCAGGGCATCATTCACGTCTTTCCCAACGACCAGAAAGCCACCGAAACCAAGGTCTTTTTGGACATCCAAAAGAAGGTCTTCTTCAACATCGCTCAAAATGAAGAAGGCTTTCTCGGCCTGGCGTTCCATCCCAAATACAAGACTAACGGCGAATTCTTCGCTTTCTACACCATCAATCGCGCCAAGGGCCAAAAGAACACCAACATCGTGTCACGCTTTCGCGTCAGCAAGGACGACCCCGACAAGGCTGATCCGACTTTTGAGGAAGAGGTGATTCGCTTCGAGCACAAAAACTTCAATCACGACGGCGGCACCATTTGCTTTGGTCCTGACGGCTATCTCTATATCACCACCGGCGACGGCGGCGCCGCCGATGATCCGGACAAGAACGGCCAAAACCTCAATACGCTGCTCGCCAAGGTCCTCCGCATCGACGTGGACCACAAGGAGGGCGGCAAGAATTACGCCATTCCCAAAGACAATCCCTTTGTCGGCCGCAAGGACGCCCGCCCCGAAGTTTGGGCGTATGGCCTTCGCAACCTCTGGCGCATGGCTTTCGACCGCAAGACCGGCGTCTTGTGGGCAGGCGAAGTCGGCCAGAATCAATTTGAGGAAATTAACATCATTGTCAAAGGCGGCAACTACGGCTGGAGCATTCGCGAAGGCTACCACCCCTTCGGCGCCAAAGGCGTTGGACCCCGTCCGGACATCGTTGAGCCGATCTGGGAATTTCACCACAGCGTGGGCCTGTGCATCATTGGCGGCAACGTTTATCGTGGCCCACGCCTGCCCGAACTGGATGGAGCGTATATTTACTCCGATTTCCAAAACGGCAAGTTGTGGGCGCTCTGGTATGACGAAAAAGCCAAGCGAGTGACTGCCAACCGGCAAATTCGGACACCAATTACGAACGGGCTGCCGCCGGAGATTCTTTCCTTCGGCGAAGACGAAGTGGGCGACATTTATATGCTGGCAACCTCAGCCAGCGGAAAAGGCATCCACCACTTTCACCGAACCAAGGGCGGCGCGAAATAGGGCGTGTCATTCCATCCTGGATTGTTTCCCCCGTTCGCGGTAAAGTAGTAGCCGGCACCAGGCCCCGAGGGGAGAACCGCCGGTGAAGCTCGAGGAACTCAAAGACGCATTGCGAGCCGTCGATCCGGCGGCGGTGCTGGTGTCGAACAGGCTGCTGGGCCGCGTCATCAAGGACGTGCACCATCTGCCGACGCAGATTCTCCAGGTGCCGCACAATCGCAGCTTCGTCATCGACCGCCAGGTCTTGTTCCGCCACGTCGAACAAGACGAACTCGACCTCGATCCGGACCGCTTGTTGCCGCCCACGGTGATCCTCTTGGTTCGGCCTTCCAGCGAAGAAGGCGAGGTGCCCGACCGGCCCAACACGCTGCTGAAATACTGGCAGCGCTTGTTCCACGCCAGCATCGACCGGGAACTCGATCATAATCTCAAGACCGGCAAGCTGACGATTGCCGATTTGCGCACGCGCATTGCGGCGATTGGAGAGGCAGAGTTCGACGAAATTCGGGGCGTCCTGGCCCGCGATTTGTGTCTCTTGCCTCCAGTCGATGAAGTGGAGGTTTACTGCGAGTTTGTCGCTGTTTACCTGGAACTGCGCTATTTCCTGCCTGACCTGCGGGCCGTTTACTTCCCGGCCGTGCGCGATTTCGCCAAGATTGACGCGCTCATCGCCAAGGATATTGACGGCGACACTTTTTACAAAACGACTCGGCTGCACGGGGCGCCCGATCCCAAGGCTCGCGGCGACCGCCGAAGCGACGATTCCCATGAGTATTACCACAAACTGATGCGCGGGGCCGACTCGGCGTCGCTAGCCACCAACCACGTGCGGGCTGCCATCATGCGCATGAAAGCCGCGCGGGTAGCCCCCGGCGCCAGAACGCTGGACACCCGCGTAGCCGCCCACGGGGAATTGCAGCATTTGACCGAGCGTTTGCAAAAGGCCTTGCAACTCCACGAGACTGACGCCACGGCCTGGCACGCCGAACTGGTCTCGCTGTTGGAGAAAGCCGACCAGGGGCCGTGGACTGTCGAGGCCCGCTTGCTATACGACCTCCAGCAGGTCTGCATCGCCGCCGAACGCGACGTTTACAAGCTCGATCTGGTGGAATGGGTCCTGTCCGCGTTCAAGCGGCCAATCAAACGTCCCATGCCCAGTCAACGGCTGGTGCAAATTACGCGCTACCTCAACGCGGCCGTGCAGCGAGTGCCGCTGGCCCGTTTGTCCGACGCCGATCGGCAAAATTTGACGCGCCTGCTTCAGTTGGCCTTGCGCCAGAGTGAAGAAATATTGCGGGCGCGTTTTCGGCCGATCTTTGCCGACGCCTTGCACGATGTCGGCCTGGTCGCCAGCAATCCGCCGGAGGAAACGGCCTTACGCAAGATGATTGAGGAACTGCTCGACCGCATCACCGCGGCCGGCTTCTTTACCTTCGGCGATCTGCGCGATGTCATCTCGCGCAACAATCTCAAATTGCCGGACCTGAGCGACCCGCAAGAGTTCGTTCGCGGCGATCCGCTGTTGCGGCTCGATCGCCGGCTGGCAACGTTGCTCGACGGCGTTTACCGCAGCGGCGAAGTGTATTTGCGCGTGCTGTCGCGAACCACGTCACTGATGTTCGGCACACAATTTGGCCGCATGCTGACCTTGAATGTGCTGCTGCCTTTCGGAGGGGCGCTGGCTGCCCTTGTCGGACTGCAACACATTATCAGGGAACCCGTGCCCTTTACGGAGATCCAGGGCCCCGATGTTTCACTGGCGCCCTGGCTGACGTTCATTCCTGTCGGCCTGTTCATTCTGGGGCTCATGCACCTGCCGAAAATGCGGGAAACCTTCGTCCAGGCCTGGCAAGTCACACTGGAAGTGGGACGAATCGCCATCAATGGCCCCCTCTGGCTGATGCGGCTGCCGGTGGTGCAGCACATCTGGAAAAGCTGGCTGTTTCAGCTGCTATGGTGGTTCGCGGTCAAACCGCTCGCCGTCGCATTGCTGGTCTGGCTGGTGCTGCCCGACTTTCACCATCCTGCAATCAGCTATGCCATCGTTTTCGGCATCGTGGCGATCACGCTCATTTCACGCCTTGGCCACGCCGCCAGCGAGCTGTTCGCGGTGGCCATGTGGCAACTCTATGACAAGTTCCGCTCCGGTTTGATCGGTGGCCTGGTTCGGCTCGTGATGCAACTGCTCAAAGAGGCCATGGACGCACTCGAACGTGTGCTCTATTCCATTGACGAATGGCTGCGCTTCCGCAGCGGCGATACGCCGGCCTCTTTGGTTCTGCGGACCGTGCTGGGCGTAATTTGGTATCCCATCGGCTTTTTCACGCGGCTCTATGTGGTGGTGCTCGTGGAGCCGATGTTTCATCCGCTCAAGCTGCCGATCGCCATCTTGGCGGCGAAATTGATGCTGCCGATTTACGGGCAGATTTACGAATTTCAGCGGCGGCTGTTGGCGCCCATCGTGGGCGAAGTCGCTGCCAGCATGATTGCCGCGGTCAACTCCTGGCTGTCGGCGGATTTGTTCGGTTTCCTTTTCTGGGAGTTCCGCGAGAACTGGCGTTCGTACCGGGCCAATCGCTCGAAGTTGCTGACTCCTGTCATGGTCGGCCATCACGGCGAGACCGTGCTGCAATTGCTCAAGCCCGGCTTTCACTCCGGCACTGTCTCGCGGCTCTTCGATCATCTACGCCGCGCCGAACGTCTGGCCATGGCGACTGGGCAATGGGGCACGGCCCGTGCTTATCACCAACAACTGCTAGACGTGACCGAGGCCTTTCGTTTGTTCATCGAACGTGAGTTGCTCGTTTTGCTCCATCAAAGCCCGGCCTGGCTGGACAAACCGCTGCGGACCGGCAAGATCGACCTGGCCGTGCACCTGGTCCGCATTGAACTGGACCACACCGCTTTTCCCGTCGACCCGGTACGGTTGGCACTGGCCGAAAAGGCAGGCTGGCTGACCGTCCAAATCGAGCAACCGGGCTGGCTGGCCAAGTTGGCGCCACGTCAGTTCGAGCCGTTCATCACGGCGTTAGCCGGCTGGTACAAAATGGCCGGCGTGCAGCTGGTGCGCGAGCAGTTGCAAGCGGCACTGGCCCATAGCGAGTTGGTCTACACCATCGAGGACCAGGGCCTTGCGCTGCGGCCCATGCTCGGCGGCAAGGACAAGTTCATGGTGTCAGTGCGCGACCGCGTCAGTCTTAACTTGCCTTTGCAGAGAGTTGAGCAAGCAGCGTTGCCGACGTTGCCGCCGCCACCAGCCATGGTTTTTGCGCGTTGGCCCATTTTCTGGACCGCCTGGGTTGAATCATGGCAGCGCGATCAACGCGGCCAGGCCCCGCAATTGCTGCCGCCGGAATTGGCGCTGGTGCCGGAAGATGTGCGCCCGAAACCGCAACCCGTCGCCGAAGATCGCAACGGCGAAAGCACGCCCAAGCTCACGGTGAAACAGGTGTGAGCGTTAGCTGCGAAGTTTTTCCAGGTCTTCCCAGAACCCCGGATACGTCTTGGCGACGCAGCCGGGGTTTTTAATGATAATGCCGGGGACTTTGAGGCCAATAAGTGCCATACTCATCGCCATGCGATGGTCGTTGTAGGTCTCGATCTCGGCGCCGTGCAGTGGCCGCGGCGTGATCGTCAAACCGTCGGCGAATTCCTCAACCTCGGCGCCGACACGGCGCAGCTCCGTGGCCAATGCAGTTAGGCGGTCGGTTTCCTTGTGGCGAATGTGGGCGACGTTGCGGATGGTGGTCGGGCCTTCAGCGAAACAGGCGACGGCGGCGAGGGTCATGACGGTGTCGCTGATGTCGTTCATGTCGACATCAATGCCACGGAGGGAACGGCCGTGGACGGTGATGCCGGCGGAGCAGCGTTCGACACGGCAGCCCATTTTGGCGAGGACATCGACGAAATGGACATCGCCTTGAATGCTATTCTCTGGCAAATCGAGCAAAGTGATCCGTCCGTTTGCAACCGCTGCACCAGCCCAGAAATAACTAGCTGCAGAGCAGTCAGGTTCGATTGAATAATGCGCGATGTACGCACCGTGCTGTGACTGGACATCAAAGGTGCGACTGCAGTCGGCGAATGTGGTGGCGATACCCCAGGCGTGCAACATGGCGTCGGTCATGTCGAGGTAAGGGCGAGAAACTTGATTTTCATCAAAGAAGATGTACACGCCTGGTAAGGTGCAAAAGGGGGCTGCGAGCATCAAGCCACTAAGGAATTGGCTGCTCACGGCCGACTGCAAACAAACCAAGCCAGGAATTGGCGGTCGGTTAGGCTTCTTCCACCCATCCGATTGGATCAACACGGGAGGGCATTCATTGCCGCGTTCACTTCGAGCGTCGACTCCTAATTGGTTGAGCGCGTCGAGCAAGTCCTTGATCGGTCGCTCACGCATTCGAGGAACTCCGTCGAGCCTGTATCTGCCGGTGCAGACGCTGACCGCTGCCGTTAGGAACCGCATTGTGGTCCCTGAGTTTGCCACGAACAAGTCGGCCGATTCCTCAGGAATGATCCGCCCGGATTGGTTCCGTCCAACTATGATTTGATTCAGAAGCCAGTCGGGTTTGACCTTGAACCCAAGTCGGATGAGCGAATCGATCATCACCGCTGTATCTTCGGATTGCA
>DASRAT010000568.1:0-3622 GCA_035638015.1 Gemmataceae bacterium
AGGCCGGCCACCGACCACGCGCCAGATCAAGAGGCCTTCGGCAGGCAGGCTGGCATCGAAGCCCTTCTTCTTGCGATTTTCCAAAAGGAAATACTCGCTGCCGTCCGCCCGGGCCAACACCTTAAGGCACTCCTTGCCCGAGTCTTCGATGGGTGACAGGATGATCTTCTGTTTGATGGCCGGATCAATCGTAGTGGGCGTCGCCCAGCCCAGGATTTCCTTGGACCAGACACAGAAGTGCTGGGGCTTGCCGTTGCCAACCTGGTTGGACATCGCGCACCACTGGCCGACGCCTTCTGAACCTGGCTTCTCAGGTTGAGCGTAAAGATCAGGCAAACCGAGCATATGGCCGAACTCGTGGCAGAAAACGCTGATGTTGGTCATGTTGTCGCCGCCTTCCTGCACGATGAAGTACGGGAAGCTCTGGTTCTGGAAGCGATAGTTGGACTTGTGCGGCCAGTAGATGCTGCCGCGGGTAATGCCCTGCGGCCTGCCCCCGGCGTAGAGGAAGAAGACGCCGTCGAAATTGCTTAAGGCATCTTTGCCGTCGCGAGCGATGATCTTTTCACAGGCCTCGTTGAAGAGCACCGTTTTGTTGACGTTGTTGCCCGCGTAGTCGTTGCGTTTCTTGCTGACCTGGACCCAGTTGAACATCTTGCCTTCGACTTTGAGCTTGTTGAACGACTGCTCTTTGTAATAATCGGCCAGGCTGCCGTGAACCTTTTGGCCGGTGGCGCTGGTCTTGTTGTAAGTGTCGAAGGTAAACATCGAGTTTTCCCAGTCCTTGGGCGCCACCTTGGCATTGTGCTTGATGTCGCTGTACTCGATGCCGATGATCGCCAGGCGGAAGTTGGCTTTGCGCCACCCCTTGCCGCCGCCCTTGCCGCCTTTGCCGCCGCCGCCACCCGCGCCTGCTTCGGCCTGGGCCACCTTGCTGATCGGGGCCAGGGTGGCCTTCAGATTCATGGATTGCTTGCCACGGATAATTGCAATCTGCACCGCGTCGCCAGGCGCTTTGGCCTTGAGCAGATCGCGGAACATTTCCGTGTTGCTGACGGCCTTGTCGCTGATGCTCACCAGCTGATCGCCTTCCACAAGGCCGGCCTTGGCCGCGGGCGATTCGGACTCGACATGGGCGACGACCAGTTTACCCTTGGCGTCCGGCATGGCATGAATGCCCAGATAGCCAACGACGCTGAGGCCCGCCGGACTGGCTTTGCTGATGCGCGAGGTATTGACCTTGTCGACGGTGACATATCCGGTGAGGTCGGCCTGGGATTTCTGTTGCGCTTCGGCAGATTGGACGCCAAAGCCGGCGCTCAGGGCCAGCCCGGTCCAGACCGCCACGACGAAGAAGAAACGGCTGTGGCTGCGGGTCATGGGATTGCGTTCCTGGTGGGAATCGGATGCAGACAGTTACTGCTTTCCTTTTTGCCCGAAGCGGCGTTCCGCGTCCAGCAAAATCTGCAAAAAAAGTGGGCGGTGATGGGTGGAATGTGGACAGTGGACAGTGGACGGTAGGAAAAGCCCGCAGAGTTTACCAGTGCCGGCAAGCGCAGACCCGGCCTGGGCGATTCTTTACAATGAGAGAAACTTGAACGCCAAATTCGCCAACGAGGTTTTTGTGATGAAACAACGCCTACTAACGCCCGGCCCGACACCCGTTCCCGAGGAAACGCTGCTCGAACTTGCCAGGCCGATGATCTACCATCGGACCGCCGAGTTTCGGGCCATTCTCAAAGAAGTGTTGGAAGACTTGCAGTACGTTTTCCAGACAAAGAACCTCGTCATTCCGCTGACGGCCTCGGGCACCGGCGGCCTCGAAGCGGCACTGGTCAACAGCGTCCCACCCGGCGGCAAAGTCATCTGCCTTATCGCCGGCCGCTTCGGCGAACGCTGGAAAAGCATCGCCAAGGCCTTTGGTATTGAAGCGGTGACGGTGCAAGTTCCCTACGGCCAAGTTGTTACACCGGAAATGCTGAGCAAAGCGTTAGTCGATCATCCCGACGCCATTGCGGTCGCTTCGACATTAAGCGAAACCTCCACCGGCGCCGGCCACGACATCGAAGCGATGGGCAAGATTGTCGCCAAAACGCCGGCGTTGTTTCTCGTCGATGCCATCAGCGGCTTGGGCGCGATGGAGTGCCGCACCGACGACTGGCACATCGACATGTGCTGCACCGGTTCGCAAAAGGCCCTGATGATGCCGCCGGGGCTGGCGTTTTTGACGGTGAGCGACAAGGCCTGGAAGGCGATTGACAAAAACCCGTCGCCGCGGACGTTTTACTTTGACCTCAAAAAAGCCCGCAAAAACCAGGAAGGCGGCGACACGCCATTCACGCCGGCCCACACGCTCATCCGGGCGATGCGCGTCAGCCTCAAAAAGATCAAGGCGGAAGGGATTGAAAACATCTGGGCCACCCAGGCCCGCAACGCCGCCGCGGCACGCGCTGCCTTTCAAGCCCTGGGTTTGAAAATCTTCCCGGTGCGGCCCAACAACGCCCTCACCGTCGGCGAAATGCCGCCGGGGATCGATAGCTCGGTCCTGTTAGGCAAGCTGGAGAAACAGTACGGGCTAAAACTGGCCAACGGGCAGGACACGCTCAAGGGTAAGGTCATCCGCCTGGCTCACATGGGGCATATTGATCAGTTTGACATTATCACTGCCATCTCTGGGCTGGAATTGGCGCTGGCCCAGATGGGGCACAAGGTGGAGCCGGGAGCGGGCGTGGCGGCGGCGCAGAGGGTGTGGGCGGCAGCATCCCGCAACGCCTGAGACGTCATATTGGTAATGGCGAGCGTTCAACGCATTTGTTGAGTACAATGGACACATGACCAAGAGACTCCAACCGCAGTTCAACGACCTGCCTTGGCGGCGTTACTACCGAGGCGCGGCGGTCCCCATGACCGTGATACGTCGCTTCGCAAGGCAAGTCGCAAAGCGCTTCGAGCCGGACAAGATTGTCCTGTTCGGCTCGCAGGCCTATGGCACGCCTCACGCCGACAGCGACGTGGACATCCTCGTGGTGCTGCCCACGCGCAACCAACTCGATCAGGCCGTGAAGATCAGCTTGGCCATTGATCCGCCATTTCCCTTGGACATCATTGTCCGCACACCGCACGCCATACGATGGCGCATGGCCGAAGGCGATTCCTTTTTGCGTGAAATCATGTCGAAGGGCACAGTGCTATATGAAAAGGCTGACTGCGGAATGGGTGCGCAAAGCCGACGCAGACTTCCTCGCCGCCGCCAAACTGGCGCGGGGAAACGAACCACTTCATGACGTGGTTTGCTTCCATTGCCAGCAATGCGCCGAGAAATACCTCAAGGCACTCTTGGAAGATCAGGGCCTCGGCATACCACACACTCACAATTTAGTGGCGCTTTTGCCTTTGCTTTTGCCGCACCAGGTGTCGTTGAGTGTTTTTCGGCGGGGGCTTGATTTCTTGACGCGCTTTGCTGTCGACACGCGCTATCCAGGCGACCGTGCCAGTAAGCGTCAGGCCCAAGCTGCCATGCGCTGGGTTCGGCAAGTGCGTTTGGCTTGCCGAACATTGTTGGGTATTACAGCACCACGGCGGCGGCGTCATCCTTAGATGGTTGCCACATCTCTCAGCGCTC
>DASRAT010000569.1:0-4459 GCA_035638015.1 Gemmataceae bacterium
GATTTTCTAAAGTTAGTCCGTGCCGAAGCCGGCCCAAGCTGGGGGAGATGCCGTCGATGGGCGCGATGGGAAGGCGAACATGCCTTGCGCTGCTCTTGACCGCGTGCGTTACCGCACTGCCGGGCTGCTTTGGCACGTCCAATCCTAGCTATTTTCCCAATCTGGTTCCCTTCGGCGAGTTCATTCAGACGCATGCCAAGCCGATCGGGCCGTCCTATTTTGCCAACTTCGACCCGTATGCCGTGGACCTCGTGGTTCGCCCGATTGACCAAACCAACCCAGTTCGCACCCAGTTTGTTGTGGTTGCCACGGTTCGCGATGCCAAGGGCAAACCACTGCGCGGCCGCCGCATCGAATGGATGCTCGACGGCGTCGGGCACATTGTCGAGGTGGACGAAAGCGGCTGCCATTCGGACCGCGGCGGTCCCATCACCGACAAATATGCCTTCAGCTACACCGACTACTTCGAACACAACTTCACGCGCGGCAACAAGAATCCCTGTGACGACTTTACCATTCGGCCTGGGCAATCGTGGTGCGTGATAACGTCGCCAATTGAAGGCGACAGTCATCTCACCGTCACCGCCATTGGCATTAACGACTGGGATAAACGCCTAACCTCGGTAACTTGCAAGTGGGTCGATGCCAACTGGATTTTCCCGACCAACAATATTGTGCCTGCCGGCACGCCGTATGTGTTGACCACCAAGGTTCTACGGCACACCGACAAGCAGCCGCTGGTCAACTACCGCGTGCGTTACACGATTCTCGACGATGAGCCGCCGGCTGTGTTTATGCAGACACGGTCGAGAGAAATGACCGCCATTAGCGATTATAGCGGCAACGCCTCGGCAACCTTGCAGCAGACCACCCCGCGGCCGGGTTTGACGCGCATCGCCGTCGAAGTTATCCGGCCGGCCGATCCCACCTCGCCCAGCGGCGTCGGTGTCTCGCTGGCCAAGGCCGAAACAACCATCGAATGGACGGCGCCGGCGATCAACCTCAATGTCGTCGGTCCGCTCACGGGCGGCGTCGGGGCCGACTTGAGTTACGCCACCTCCGTGAGCAACAGCGGCAAGGTCGAAAGCAAATCGATGACGGTGACGCAGCAAATTCCCGACGGCGCGGTCTACGTGACATCGCAGCCGCCGGCGTTTCTCGATGGCAAGCAACTGGTTTGGACGCTCGGCCGGCTGTCGTCGGGCCAGAGTCACAATGTGCGGGCGACCTTCAAGGCCATTCGCACAGGGCCGCTCTCCATCTGCTCCTCGGTGGCCACGGAGGAAGGAATCCGCGACACCAAGTGCATCAAGACCGACATCGGTGAGCCGAAGTTGCGTGTCACCATGACCGGGCCACAGGCCGGGCAGCTCAATGTGCCGTTCACGTATCAGATCAACGTCATCAACGACGGTCCATCGCCGTTGACCAATGTGGTGGTGGATGCCAGTTTCGACAAGACGCTCAAGCACTCTGCCGGCGCCACGACGATGCGGTTGCCCTTGGGAACCTTGAACGCCGGTGAAAATCGGCCATTGCCTGCACTGACGTTAACACCAACGGCGGGGGGTCAATTCACCACACGAGTCAGCGTCAAAGCCGACGGCGGCATCGGCGACCAGGCCGAGCAGACCATCTCCGTGCAGCAAGCCCAGCTGGGCGTCAAGCTAATCGGCCCGCCACGCAAGTATGTCGGTTGGCCAGCGGACTGGGAAATCCGCGTCACCAACGAAGGCGACGTGCCGCTCACCGGCGTGCAAGTCAAGAATTTGTTGCCGCCAGAGTTAGTGGCGCAAAGCTGGACCGAAGGCGGCAAGCCCGGCACTGGCGGCGGCGAAGTGATCTGGGACGTTGGTGACTTGAAACCGCGCGAGCAGCGCACGCTCGGCGTCAAAACTCGCTGCGACAAGCTCGTGCAAGGGGCGCTCAACCAGGTCATCGCTACAGCCACGCCTGGCCTGTCGGTCAAGGATCAGGTCAATGTCGACGTTTTCGGTCTGCCTGGCCTGCAGCTTGAAGTCGGCGACAAGGATGATCCGGTGATCGTGGGCAAAAACGCTATTTACACCATTACCGTGACTAACACCGGCACACAGGTGGCCACGGCGATTGATCTCAAGGCGACGCTGCCCAAAGAGTTGCAATTGATCGACAATGGCGCCAAGGGCCCGAGTCCCGCCACGGTTGCAGGCCAGGTGGTGACCTTCGGCCGAGTCGAGTCGCTGGGGCCGCAGCAAAAATTGGAATACCAGATTGAAGCGAAGGCGTTGCGAGCGGGGGACGTGCGTTTCAGCTGTGAGATGCGCAGCGCCAGCCTCACGAGTGGTCAGCCGGTGGTGGAGGAAGAGGCGACGCGGATTGTTGAGCCGCTAATCGGAGGCAACGGTGGGTAAAGGAAAAGATCGCGCAACCCGCAAGTTACATTTTAGGTGCGCGCAAAAAAAAGTGATGCACCCACCCCAGGTGCATCACTCCGCAACACGGCTCATTGATAAGCCCTAGCTGATGGGGGCGAGGATTTTGGCGTTTTTGCGGCGACGCCACGCAAGGTAGAGCGCCGGCACGCCAAGCAGGCCGAGAGCGATTGCGGCCGGTTCGGGAACGACGTTGCCCGGATCGGTGGTCTTGCCGCCGCCGCCGTGCGATTGATCCTGCGATTGCGATTGATTCTGATTTTGATTCTGGTTTTGGAACTGGGTTTGCGCTTGTCCCTGGCTGCCGCCGCCACCGCCGACACCACCGCCGCCACCCATGATCGGTGCACGGGGGCCGCCGAAGCCGCCGCCCACAATGCCGCCTCCGCCACCACCGCCGCCGGCGCCGCCAAACGGGCCGCCGAGCCAGTAACCGCCCATGGCGGGCGGGGACAACATGCCGGAGGGCGTTGGTACGGTGCCGGGGCCGACGACCTGGCCGGGTCCGACGCCTACGCCGTTGCCGTCCACGAAAGCCACCTCGCCAACAAAGTCGGTGTTCTTGCCTGCTGCGTCCTTGGCTTCAGAAATCAACCGCAGGACTTCCTCTCCGGGCGGCAAGTTGGACGTGAAGCCAAAGACCACACTGTGGTCGCCAAGTTTGACGACCTGACTGCCGACCCAATCCACCTTGACGTAGCCGCGGGCGGGATTCTGCCCGACCGGCAGCATTTCGGGTTGGCCATTGGCATCGACTCCAACGCCGGGGGCCACCTGGAGTGACGGTAACACTGGAGCCGGGAGTAGCTGGACGAACGCCGGTTCCACGCCGCCCTTGGTCGAGGCCAACATGGTGTCCTGCCAGGCTGCCAGCTTTACGCCCTTGGTCTTGAGATCGGAAAGGTCCTTATAGGCCTTGGAGTTTTTCAGGTTGAGGTTGCCGCGTTCGAGGCCGAAGTCGGTTTTGAGGCCGTGCAGCGACAACGCTGGCGACAGCCCCAAATATTCGTGGTAAGGCAGCGTCTCCAACACCGACGGATTGCTGGACAGCGACATCAGCAAGGTGCGTTCGCTTTTGCCGTCGGCGGCCAGTTGCACTTTGCCGCGCAGGTCGCGGTCGGCCACACGAGAGACGAAGCTACTGCCGCTGAAATGACCCCACGAGGTGATCTCACGCGGATCGACAAGCAGCTTCACGGTCGCCGAGACGATGTCTTCGGAGCGGAAATCCTTCCAGCCGGCGCCGATGGGCACTTCCTTCATGGGATCGAGGCCGCGATCGTTGACGACCTGATAGACGTAGAGATACTTGGCGGTGGTGTCGAAACCAGGCGAATACTGGCCGTTGACGGCCCGGCCTTCCTTGAACATTTCATCGATTCCGGCGTAGCCCGTGCCGAAGGCGTCGCCGGGATTGCCGAAGCCGGTGCGTTCATAAACGGCGAAATAAACGGTGCCGCCCATGTAGCGGCCCTTGTAATCGTCGTCCCAGGCCACCGCGAGGACCTTGCCCTCTTTGATGAAATCACCGGGCGAACCGGGCCGCGTGTAGCCGGCGCGAATGAGTGTGCTCAGCTTGGGCCGGGGCACGCCGACTTGCTCTTCCTTGACAGGGCCTTGGCTCAGGCCACCGGCGTCGCGGGTCTGCGCCGACAGGGTGCCGCCGAACAACGCCACGATCAAACCGGCGAAGATCGCCGATGTCATGTTCCAAACTGGAATCCGTAACAGCGATTGCAACATGGTTGAAAGACTTTCCTGCTAAGGTCCACAAAACGGATTAGCCAACTTCTCATTCGGTCATAAACGCAATTGGCGTGCCATCAGGTGGATCATGGTTGCTTTTGGGTGCTATCGCTGGTTTTTTGGGCCAAACTGAGTGAACTCTTCGTAAAGGGTTGCGTTGCAATGGGACTGCGGGTCGTACTAAGTTGCAGCCTCCGTTTACGCCCCCGGTCCCCGTTTACAGGTCGCGCTAACACTGGTTAACGCCTTGGCTTTCGCCGTCAGGCTCCGCTGGTTTCTTCGCCACATTGGCCGGCAAA
>DASRAT010000570.1:0-6256 GCA_035638015.1 Gemmataceae bacterium
ACAAGGACGGAATTTCCGTGCGGGTTGCGACCAGCGACAAGGAAGCCGACGACGTAGTGCTGTATGGTTTGACCGGCTACGCGGGAGTGAACATCGTGGCCATAGAAGCCGTCACCGACCTGGGCGAGCTTGGCAAGGGCACCATTCGTTTCGAGAAAGGCAAGGGCCGCGGTTTGCAGAGCATTCGCTTTCCGGCGCCGAAGCCCATCGAGGCGCCGCCGGCCGGCCGAATTGCAACCATCAAACAAGTTGCCAAAAATCAGCCGTCCTACACCGTGACCGACTTGAAGGCGCTCTACAACGTCGGCGGCGGCTTGTTGCGAGCTTCGCCCACCTTGTATTTCAAGGACACGATCAAACTCGACCTTGCCAAGGTTCAAAAGCTATCCGGCGTCGGCGCCAGCGCTACGGACTACGACGTGACGCTGATGAGCGGCCAGCAAAGCCCATTGGTGCTGATCGACCGGCCCAAGGGAGCAGACGGGAAAACGGACATGCTACTAGACGGCCTGGTCGGCCGTTTCGCTGGCGGCTATCGAGTGTTTCCGATGTCGACGGTGGGGGAAGTGGCATTTGAAGAGAAGAAATGACGCCGCCGACGGCATGGCACGGTGCACGCACACGGGAGGGCTTGTCGGCTCTCCGGAGCGTGTTATCATGGTGTCATTCTGTCACTTTTTGGGCTGAAAACATGGCAATGCCAACAACGATTCCTCCAAAGTGGTTGCCTTTGGGTCTGCCGCTGGAAAACGGCGACCGCATGCGCCAGCCGGAGTTTCATCGCCGGTATGAACAATGTCCCGAGGGCGTCAAGTTTGAGCTAGTAGGAGGAATTGTTTACATGGCCTCGCCACTAATCTTGACGCATTCCAATTATGACGAAGAGCTTTCTTTTCCCTATGGCGTGTACCGCAGGGCAACGGAAGGCGTCGCTGTCATTCATGGTGCGAGCACGTTCCTCGGCGAGGAGAGCGAGCCTCAACCGGATTTGGGTTTGTTCATCCTGCCGGAATATGGCGGCCAAACCACGACAACCGTCGTCAAAAAGAAGTTGTACATCAAAGGCCCACCAGAACTATTGACTGAGATCGCGGTCAGCGCGCGAGCTTTGGACATGCACCTCAAACAACATGATTATCGCAAGGCCGGAGTACGGGAATATGTGGTTTTGTGCGTCGAGGAAGAGGAATTGCACTGGTTTGACTTTCACCAGGGGGGCATGATCGAGCCCGACGTCAAAGGCGTTTTTCGCTCGCGCGTTTTCCCTGGCCTTTGGATCGACGGGCCTGCGCTTTTGGCTCGCGACTCGGCGCAAGTTGAAAAACTGCTGCGGCAGGGCTTGAAAAGCCAGGAGCACGCGGCCTTCGTGCTCCAATTGAAAAAAGCAAGGACCGAAAGAAAACAACGACGCGCGTGAACAAGGGCTGTTGTCACTGCCCGCGAAACAGCGGCCCCAATTCGATCACCTTCATCTCCCCCGCCGACGACGGCACCGCTCCAATCGCCAAATGCAAGCGTGCCGTGGCACATTCAAAGATCATGGTTTGCATGGTGTAGCCCTGGTGATTGGCCTGGTGCAAACCCACGTGCAAGTCGGACGGGCCGAGCTTGCGGTCCAGCTCGCTCACCTTGGCCAACGCGCCAAAGCGGTCAAACGTATTGAACAAATTAAGCGTCACGCTCGGCTTCAGATCTTCGCTGCAAAAGTGATTGGTGCAAACGCAGGCGCCGTTCGGCCCGCGGCGGACAACAATTCGTTCCGGCGTTATCTCGAACACCGCCACGTCATTTTGATCGGCGACAACGAGGTTACTGAGGCCGGTGCGTTTTAGCCTGGACAAGGTCTCATAGGCCTCGGCAATCGTCGAGCATTCTTCCAGGATTTTGCGGTAACAGAGCGCATAGGGCAGGCCGTGGGCGTCGAAACGCTTTTCACTCGATTTCACCTGGACGACTTCCAATACGGCCACGGCCAGCCCGGCGTCGTTCATGCCGGACAGGCAGCCGATGAGGCCCGGGAAGCCGATGGTGGCGAAAGCATGTTTAACACCCAGAGGCCGATAGATAGTAACCAAACTGTAGTCCTGGGCGTAGCCGAGCGGCGGGTAATCGAGATTGCGGCCCATGAGCGTGCCAGTCGTGGCACTGCGGGCCGGCTCCACCAGGATGGCAGAACAGGCCAGGACTTTTTTCAAGTCGAACATGGTGTTGCCCAGCACGCCGAGGTCGCGGTCCACATGGGCGGCGTGGACCATCGCCTCCAACTCGTCGCGATAGGCCGGTGGAAACTCCTTGACCATTTGCCGCCCGGCGTGAACCAACGGCAGCCGCAATGTGGACAAGTAGAAATGATCGAGAATGTCCTCCGGATAGCGGGCCATGCGTTTGCCGGGCTGGAGGGCGAGCAAGCCGACGGCGGTGCCGATTTCGCCAGGTGTGCCGTCCACGGTGAGGACAGGAATGCCATTGATGTATTTCAACTCCCCGTGGGTGCATTTGCCCTCGGGAAAGCGGAAAGGCGGATCAGCCCGCAATGAGCCGACAGAAACCAGAACAAACGCCAAACTAATAACAAAACGCCTGCACATGATTTCGGTTTCCAAAAGATTGTTGAGCCGCGACGCCCACGCGTGCACGTTGCCGCCAAGGTGCATACCGTTGTTTTGAATAATGTCAATTCGTGACGCCAAGGATGGGGCGGAAACTGCCTGGCCTTTGACATTTGCCCTGATTGCCCTGTTTGGCAATCCTTTTCGGGTCGCGCAAATGTCAACACCACTCGCCTCGCACTACTCGCCAATCATCACACTTTTAGTAATTCTTACAACGCTTTTGCCGACCACCCCGACGGCACTATTTTCCTTTGCGGGCCGGAACTCTTGCCCCATCGGCAAATTACAGCTGTTTTCAAGCGCATTCCTCTTCACTTTTCTGGCTTGGCTCAAGTTTTGCTGTAGAGTTGCATCAGACATCTCTGATCGGGCACCCTGTCGGCCCCAGCTTGTTTCTCGCAGATTTTCTTCTGGAGGCGGTTCATCATGTCACCGCGCCGTTGGTTGATTGTGGTATTGGCGGGCAGCATCTTCGCTTCAATGGGGGCGCAATACCGCACCCAGAATTTCGAGGTTCACGCCCAGAACCAAGAAGTGGCTCAGCAAGTAGGCCAGTGGGCCGAGTATTACCGCAAGGCCAAGGCCATCGAATGGCTCGGCCAGGAAATGCCGAATTGGCCTCGGCCTTGCCCGCTGTACGTCACCGTCAACATGGAGGGGCCGAGCGGCGCCACGTCGTTTAATTTTCATCCGCAAGGCGGCGTCATGGACATGAAGATGGAGATTCAGGGACCGCTTGACCGACTCCTGGCCAGCGTGTTGCCGCACGAGATCACCCACACTGTTTTCGCTCACCATTTTCGCCGAGCCGTGCCGCGCTGGGCCGATGAAGGTGGTTCAGTGCTGTCCGAGGACGACATCGAGCGCGAGCGACACAACACTCTTGTTCGCAGCATCCTCAACCGCACTCAGCAATTCCGCCTCCGTCAATTGTTCTCGCTCAAGGATTATCCCGGCGGCAATGATAAGGTGATGTGCCTTTATGCCCAGGGTTTTTCGGTGTCTCATTATCTCGTTTACATCAGCGACCGGCAGACCTTTTTGAAATTCGTCGGCATCGGCATGGCCGGCAACTGGGACCAGGCCGCGCAGACCTGCTATGGCATGAACAGCGTCGAGAAGTTGGAAGAAGCCTGGCTCAAGCACCTGCGCGACACCAAGGGAATCACGATTGCCCAGCTGGCCAAGAACAAAGAACAGGGCCAGCTTGCCTCCAACGCGGGCAAGGACAACAGCGGCACGCTGGTACGGCTCACCGCCCCGCCCGTGCAGCCGCTCCAGCCCGTTCCCGTGGTCCGCGGCGCCATGCCAGGCTCGACGCAGCCTGGCCAAACCTTCGGCAGTCCGCAACAGCAGGCGAAAACCGGCTATCTGCCTGATGCCATCCCCGGCAAAAGCCAACCGGGACAATCATGGCAAATGCCCGCCCAGCAGCCGACCGGCGTGCAGCGCTTTGAGCAGCAATATGCTCCCATTGGCGTGCAGCTTGGCGCGCCGCAGAATCAGCAGCCGACCCAGTATATTCCGCCAGCGTCGTCGCCCGTGGGATTCCCGCGACAGTAGTTGCCAGTTGACAGTTGTCAGTTATCAGAACAATTGCCCCCACGGTCCTATGGTCGTGGGGGTTTTTCTTTTTGATGTTCAACTGGATGCAAATCACTACCAGGACTGCTACACTGTCCTGGATTTGAATTCTGACAACTAACAACTAACAACTGACAACTCACAACTACCATGCCCACCATGCAGGAACGAGTCAACGAATTCCGCCAGGCTTATGGCCGAGTGATGGCCGAGATCGGCAAGGTGATCGTCGGTCACACCGACATCGTCCACGGCGTACTAACCTGCCTTTTCGTCGGCGGCCACGCTTTGCTTGAAGGCGTCCCCGGCCTCGGTAAGACGATGCTGATTCGCACGCTCAGCACCGTCCTGGACCTGGAATTCAACCGCATTCAGTTCACGCCTGACTTGATGCCAGCCGACATCCTCGGCACCAACATCATCAGCGAAGGCGCGGACGGCAAACGCATGTTCAGCTTTCAGAAAGGTCCCATCTTCGCCCAGATCGTGTTGGCCGACGAGATCAACCGGGCCACGCCGAAGACGCAGTCAGCCCTTCTTGAGGCGATGCAGGAGCATAGCGTCACCGTCGGCGGCACCATTCACAAGCTGAAAGAGCCGTTCTTCGTCATGGCAACGCAGAATCCGCTGGAGCAAGAAGGCACGTATCCGCTGCCCGAAGCCCAGCTGGACCGCTTCTTCTTCAAGCTGATGCTCAATTACAGCGGCCGCGAGGAACTGGCGACAATTCTCGACCGCACCACGCGGGGCGAGTGGCCCAAGGCGAACAAAATCATGGATGGCCGTGAGATCGAGCAATGGCAACAGCTGGTGCGCGAGGTGATTATTGCCCCGCCGGTCCAGGATTATGCGATTCGGTTGGTGCTGGCGACACATCCCGGTGGCGAGTTCGCGGTGGCGGACACCAATAAGTTCATTCGCTGCGGTGGCAGCCCCCGTGCGGCACAGGCGATGGCCCTTGCTGCAAAGGTGCGGGCTCTGTTGGAAGGGCGGTATAACGTCAGTTTCGAAGATGTGCGACGTGTGTTTCTACCGGCGCTGCGACATCGCATTTTGTTGAACTTTGAGGCCCAGGCGGAGAACATTCCGTCGGACCAGGTGCTTACGGCGGTGTTGAAGGATGTCAAGGAGAAGGGGCCGGAGATGAGCGGGGCGCGGATGTAATAATTAACCACAGAGGCACAGAGACACAGAGAAGAAGGCAAAGGGGGAAATATGGGAGAGCGAGATCCATTGACCCATGCAGTAATAGGGGCTGCAATGGAAGTTCACCGCGAGATGGGACTTGGCTTACTTGAGTCGGTTTACCAGGCGTGTATGGAAAAAGAGTTGGAGCTTCGTGGCTTCGTGTGTCGCCCGCAGGTCAAATGGCCGCTTGTTTACAAGGGTCTCACGCTCGAAGACTTTTTTGTGCTTGACCTGTACTTTCCAGGGCAACTGATTGTCGAAATCAAGGCCGTTGAGAGGATATTGCCAGTCCATCAGGCCCAGCTGCTTACCTACCTCCGCCTGACCAAAACGCGTCTTGGACTGCTCATGAATTTCAACGTCCCCGTCCTTAAAGATTGCATCAAACGCTTTATTCTTTAATTCCTCTCTGTGCCTCTGTGTCTCTGTGGTTAACAAATCCCATGCCCGACGCACCAGCCGAAAAACCCCTGCTCGACCCGCAATTCCTCGCCCGCCTCGAGCAACTCGAACTCGTCTCCCGCAAGATCTTCCTCGGCCGCATGAAAGGCGAACGCCGTAGCAAGAAAAAGGGCCAATCGGTCGAGTTCGCCGATTATCGCAACTATGTCATCGGCGACGATCTGCGCTTCCTCGATTGGAATCTGTTCGCCCGCCTGGAACGCCTCTTTATTCGCCTGTTCATGGAAGAGGAAGACCTGCACTTCTACGTGTTGATCGACAATAGCCTGTCGATGGATTTCGGGAATCCGACCAAGCTGCTCTACGCCAAGCAGGTCGCCGCGGCGTTGGCGTTCATCGGTCTCGTGAACATGGACCGCGTCGTCATCGAGGTTTTCAATGATAAGCTGACGCAGTCCTTGCCCGCGGTG
>DASRAT010000571.1:0-5025 GCA_035638015.1 Gemmataceae bacterium
TCAAGGACGCCGCGGCGGCGGGATTGGCTGGCGCCATCGTGCCCGATTTGCCTGTCGAAGAAGCGGGTGAGCTAGCCGCGCTGGCCAAGGGCCGTGACTTCAAGCTGATCCAGCTGGTGACGCCGACGACACCCCGGCAACGGGCCATCGAAATTGTTCGGCAATCGACGGGCTTTGTCTATGTCGTCAGCGTCGCGGGCATCACAGGTGTGCGCGATCAGCTGCCGCCGGAGTTGCTCGATCAGCTGCGGTGGCTGCGGACGCAAACAACGCTGCCCTTGTGCGTCGGCTTCGGCATCAGCAAACCTGAACACGTGCTCATGCTGCGTGAGGCGGTAGATGGCGTAATTGTGGGAAGTGCGCTGGTGCGGCGCTTGGAACAAGCCGGGAAACGACCGGTGGCTGATGTCTTGAGGGACATTGGTGAACTGACGCAAACCCTGGTCGGAGCACTTCGCTAAAACCCTGGTGGCTTTGGCGAGGTTTATTTGAAAGACGCCATAGACAACGTGTCTATTAGCCCTGATAATAGCAGTGAATCTTGGGGAGCACGGCAAACAGCATGAAATCGGAAAAACGCAGCAACCATCATGACTGCCTTTGGTTAAGCCGCAACAGGTGTTGCTGGCCGTTTCCACTTGCTCACCTGAGAGCGCTAAGATAGCATGCAGTTGATGGAACGGAGCGAGCAGGCAAGCCAAGGCCTCCCTGCGCTCGTGCCAGTGCGCCGGGAACGTTGTTCCGCATGGTGCATAGGGACGTGCTGACCCGCTTTGAAACGAACAGGCGCCATCGACCTCATCAGATTTCGGCCGCGGCCGTTCAAGTGGTCAAGCTGCTGGTGACCCTACTTTCCCACTCCGAACACTCTCCCTCTTGCCCAGTTTGAGAGACCTTACGATGTTTTTTTCTTCCTGGTTTCGCCGAATCGGAAAACGTCCCAACCGCAACCCCATCCAGACGCGACCGCCCAGGCGAAGTTCCGCGTGCCTCGCTGTGGAACGCCTTGAGGCGCGTGATTTATTGGCCGGCGCGCCGTTGATCACCGCGGTGACGCCGCTGGACGGAAGTACCATTACCCAAACCACGCCGGCGATCGCGGTGACCTTCAACGAAGATGTCAAGGGAGCAAACGTCGCGGCCAACTTCAGCTTGTTCGATTCCACAGGCGCCGTGGTGCCCATCAACACGGCGGTCTACACGAAGCCCGCTGGCGGTCCCTTTGTGACCACCTTGACCTACAACAACGGCCAGCCTCTCGATTCAGGCTCCTATTCCCTCTATGTTCGGGCAGACCAGATTCTAGATGCCACAGCCGGTTCGACGTTGGCACTTTCGTATTCAGGGCAGGTCGTCGTTGCCAACAGTGGCATTAATAACATCGCAACGGTGAATGTTTCAGCCACGGGCGACCTGACTGCCCAAAGCAATCTGATCGTTCCCACCACCGGACCAACACGCAAGCCGGTCGGCACCGCCCTCGTGGACCTGGATCTCGACGGCCTCACCGACATGGTCGTCCTCGATTCCGGCACCAACAACGTCTTTGTTTACGCAGGACAAACCGGTGGCGTTTTCAAGGTCCAACCGAGTTTGACATTGGCCTTGCCCGCTGGCGCCGGCGCTTCTGCATTGGCTACGGGTGACTTTGACAAGAATGGTTTTGTCGACCTTATCGTGGCCAACTCTGCACTGGACAGCGTCAGCACGTTTCTCAACAATGGCACCGCCGTCGGAGCTGGCGAGTTTCAACCCGCCGTCAACCATGCGGCTGGTCTTGCACCCAGCGGCATAGCCGTCGCCGACTTCAACGGTGATACCAATCTCGATGTGGCCGTTTCCAACAGCGATCCAGATCCGACGAATAACTTTAATGTCACAGTTTTGCCTGGCTCTGCCACAGGCACATTCGGAACCGCGGTCGCCACCGTGGTCGGGGATACTAGTCCTACCGGACTTAGGAATCCGAGCGGCATAGCCGCCGGTTTGCTCGATTCCGACAATAAGCCAGATCTCGCCGTTTCCGGTGTCGGCGGCATTGCCGGTCTGGTAAACACCAGCGTTGGTGGAGTTATCTCCTTCACCGGCGCCACCGTTGCGACCTCGGACACGACCTCGGTCGCCATCGGCGTCGTGCGCAATACCGCAGTGGCCAACCCCCGCGGCGACATCATTGCCACTACCAACGCCAATAACGGCCAAGTCATCGTCCTGATCAACGACAATACGGGCAACCTGTTCCTCACCAATCCCGTTGCAGCCGGCAGCAATCCAACCGCCGTGACTGTAATGAACCTCGATCCCGACCCTCTCAAAGACTTGGTGGTCGTCAACAACAATGCCTCGGGCACAGTGACCACCCTGCGCAACTCCAGCAGAAATGGCGTCATTAGCGCGACATCCGCCAACGGCGTCACACCGGTCGTGATCACCAGTGCACAGCACGGGCTTACCAACGGCACGATCGTGCTGATCACGGGCGCCGTCGGAAATACTGCCATCAATGGCGCCTTTCCGATTTCCGCGGTCACCCCCACGACTTTTACGCTCGCCGGCGTGACTGCCAACGGCACCTATACTGCGAACAGCGCATCCTGGAGCGTCATATCATTCAATTCCGCGATCACGGCCGCCACCAACAACGCTGGGCAACCGATCACGATAACCAGCACAGGGCACGGTTTGACGACGGGCCAACAAGTGACGGTTTCAGGCGTATTGGGAAACACCGGCGCCAATGGCACATTTGTGGTCAAAGTCGTCGATCCCAACAATTTCCAGCTGTTGGGCTCAACGCCCACCGGGGCCTACACTTCGGGTGGCACATGGATGCGCGCACCCATTATTGTTGACACCAATCCGGTGGCCATCGCGTTTGGCGACATCAATCAAGACAACAAACCTGATTTTGTCACCGCCAACAGCAACAACAACAATGTCACGATCGTGCGCGGCAATGGCGACGGCAGTTTCCAGGTGTCAACCAATCTTGCCCTCACGCCCGCCACACAGCCCAGTGCCGTTGCCACTGGCGATGTCAACGGCGACGGCTTGCCGGACATGGTGGTTGGGGACACCGGGTCAAACCAAATAACAGTTTTCCTGGCAGTGGCGGCAGGGCTCTATGGGCCCAAGACCGTTATCTCGGGCGTTTCCGCGCCAAACAGCGTGGTTCTCGCCGACCTGACGCACACCGGCAAACTAGATATTGTTGCTACCAGTGCGGTCACCGATGTTGTCACCGTGTTGGCCAACAACGGCGCTGGAGTGTTCAGCGCGCCTGTGACCGTGGCCACAGGCAAGTCGCCTGTCAAGGTCGTGACGGGCGATTTTAATGGCGACGGCAATCTCGATCTGGCAGTCGCTCATTCCGCTGGAAACCCGAAAAACACGGGGGGCGTTAGCATTCTGCTTGGCACAGGCAGCCGCACTTTCCAGGCAGCCAAGGATGTACCAACGAACGGTGTCCCAGGCTCGCTGGGCGTGGCAGATTTCAACAAAGACGGTTTCCAGGACATTGTTGTCACCGACACCGTCACCTCCGTTGTTACTCTGTTGGTTGGAGACGGCACAGGCGCTTTCACCATTTTTGGCAACTACGCGGTCGGCGCCAGTCCCGCGGGCTTGTTGGTGGCTGATGTCAACGCCGATGGGTATGCAGACGTGGTTACGGTCAGCAGCGCGTCCACTTCAACCGATAACATCTCGGCGATATTGAACGCTGCGGGCGGCGGATTCTCTCCAGCCGTGTTCAGCGGTTTGCCCAACGGCGCCAGTTTGGAAGACATCGCGCTGCTCAATCTCAATCAGGACCCATTTCCCGACATCATCGTGACCAGAACGACAGGGACGGGCAACGGCAATAACGTTTTCACATTAAAGGGAATAGGTCAGGGAAACTTTGCTTTGAACGGGTTTAACGAAGCCGGCGGAGGCAACTCGCCGACGCCGGTGCCCAGTTTCGTGGCCGTCATTTCCGATCCTTGGCGGAGAGCCACCACCTTCACGGTGATCGGTCCGATCGTCAACACCAACCTTGTTCGCAACGGTGATTTCGAAGCTCCGGATCTCAGCGGCGAGTTTGGCAACTTAAATGGTTGGTCAACGTTCGACCTGGGAGGCAATCCCGGCAGCCGCGGCCGATGGGTCTCGCAAACTGGCATTGCCAGCCCAATCAACGGCATTGCCGTGCAGAATTCGCCAACCGGCTTCTTTCAAGGAATGCTGGACGAATCGGACCTCATTCCATTCCTCGCAGGAACCGGTCCCGATCCAAACCTGGGAATCAACGCCAATTTGCCTTCGGATTACAACGGCTCGCATGCCCTTTATCAGGACATTACCATTCCGGCCAACGCGACCCAGTTAATCCTTTCGTTCTCGGTTTACATCGACGACTCCTGGGCCGTCTTACCCTATAGCGACACGACCGTCACTCCCCAACTTAATTTCAACACCCTGGCTGACAATCAGCAGGTTCGCGTGGATCTGATGAACCCCAACGCACCACTGCTGGAAACTGTGCTGGACAATACTGCCACCAACACTCCTGGTGTTTACCAAAACCTGTATGTGACCGACCCCAATCAGCCATTGATTACCTCCAGCATTCAGACGGTCACGCTGGATCCCGCGCTTTACAAAGGCAAAACCATCCGCTTCCGAGTAGCCGCCACCAACAACCGCGGCTTGCTCGTTGTCGGCGTCGATGATGTCAAGCTGATGGCGCGTTTTTCGGACTCCGCCCCACCCTCGCTGACTGGCGTTGCCGTTCGCAATGTCAGTTCAATCGCCAGTCCGTCCGTGCCCGATCCAACCACCGATCCGACCATCGTCGGCACACTGTCCGACAACGGCACCATCAACAATGTGGCGTTCATTGAAATCGATCCCAAGAATAACGGCTTTGGCAAGCCCGATGACTTCAAGATCACCAACTGGGACCCCTACGGCAATTTCAGTTTCACCATTCCCACCGACCTCTTGCTGCCCGGCAAAAACACGATCTCCATCCGTGCGGTGTAT